>MWJR01000003.1 GCA_002127415.1 Calditrichaeota bacterium AABM5.125.24 | reverse complement strand
TGAATCCGGCAAGGCGGACGCCCTCGTCCGCCAAGTAAGTGATTGTTTGGACAAGCGCACGAGAGCCTGCCCCAGCGGGCGGGTGCCCCGGGCAGCTTGCTGCCCGGGTTTCTTCTATAACTGATATGACTGACCGATAGGAATGTCGTCATTACCCAGCAGTTAAATGGAAACCTCTTTAGAATGATCTCCTTACGAGGGTTTAAATTTATCATTACAACGCCCTATTTGCAACGATGTTCCCGGACTGAAGCCTCAGTTTGAACAATCCGAGCCATAACTTCGCCCCCGACTCGACTCTGCCTTGCCAGGCAGCCGGTATGGTCTTATAATAACGGTGTAATCGGTGTTGTCCCAATAAAATGTAGTCGGGGTTGTCTCAACCCCGACGGCGGATAGTAACATCCGCTTCCTTGACGGAGCGGGACTTCGCGCCCGCCTGAGTTTTATATCAGGATCAGATATGCCCCCATCCCTACACAACTTCGGCGAATACAGGAGCGCATCGCGATTGACGCTCCATACCGCATCTGCGCTCGCCGTCCTCTGCCTTGCATCTCCCACACCGGGCCAGATGCTCGACCCCCTCGACCGGGCCACCCTCGACAGCGCGCTGGTTCTTCTGAACCTCAGACCAGCGGAACTCGGCTTCGACAAGGCCTGGGCCGAGGACGACACCTTCCGTCTGGCTGTGGTCGAGAGGCTGCTGAGCGACCCCCTTGCCTTCCCGGATTATGTTGATGAGACAACCACTGCCGTGGACAGCTTTATATGCAGACCCTGGAAGCTCATCAGCTTCATTGACCGGCAACTTGAGGTTCTGGACAAGGGGAAATCCCCCACACCGTCGGAACCGCCCGACCTATCCTTCGACCGGTCGGACCCTTTCAGGCTCTGGACTGAGACCCTTGAGCAGGCAGAACCGCTCAGGAAACGCTTCTATGAGCAACTCGACAGCCTTGAGCTCCACGACCTGATTATGGCTGCACCGGCGATGTGGAGCGAGGCGGACGACTCGATCAACGCCAGAATGAAAGGGGGCTGGCAGTTCGAGTTCTCTCTCCCGGTGGATACGACCCGCGAGGCGAATAGCGACAGAATCCTCGACATCATCAAGAAGCTTGATACGGAGGCTCTGCTCGACGCGGCGATGATCGTGCTGCCGGCGGCGCAGGCGTTAGCCGGGGGATTTGCAGCTAACTACACCCCCACACCGGTTCCGGGTGAGGGATACCCCAATCCCCCCCCTGGAACCGGGATGGGAGATTTAGAGGGTGCCACCGGCGAGATACTGTTCTACACCGAGACCGAATGGGGCAGGTTCGTGGTGGGTGGAGTGGGCAACAATGTCTATTCCGGCGACTTCGCAGCAATCGTTGACATCGGCGGCGACGACGTTTACCGCGGTCGCTGCGCCGGTGCGATGGGCGAATTGAGCCATCCTTACTCATTGCTGATCGACCTGAACGGGGATGACTATTATGACGCTGGCGGCTTAGCGGTGGGGCACGGTGCCGGCTTCCTCGGCATCGGGATCCTGGTGGACAGGTCCGGTAATGATACCTATCGCAGCGGCAGCTACAGCCAGGGAGCGGGGCTGTTCGGGGTCGGTGTGCTGGCCGACCACGGCGGAGCCGACGACCGGCGCGGCGGCTATTTCCTGCAGGGGGCCGGTCACTGCGGGGTCGGGATACTCATCGACGACGGCGGAGGAGATGACCGCTACCACGCCACCGCCTGGGGACAGGGGTTCGGTTCAACTTTCGGCTACGGGCTGCTCTACGACTCCGGGGGCGACGATAGCTACCGCACCGGTGGAGCCTACCTGCACGAGCCGCTCCTGCCGCACGATTACAAGTCATTCTCCGGCGGCTTCGGGATGGGATGGCGTCCACGGGCCGGAGGCGGGATCGGGGTCCTGTATGACACGGATGGCAACGACTTCTACAACGGCGAGGTCTTCTGCTTCGGCGCCTCATACTGGTATTCAATCGGCATCCTGGTCGACGGCGGCGGCAACGACTACTACTCCGCGGCACATTACGGACTCGGAGCCGGGATCCATCTGGCCCTGGGTGCCCTCTACGACCGCGGCGGGGATGACCAGTATCGCTCCCGTTACGGCGTGGTTGGCGGCACCGGTCACGACCTTTCAGTCGGAATCCTGGTCGATGCCGGTGGCGACGACGGATATATCGTATCAGACGGCTGGGGTGTATCGCTCACCAACTCGGTCGGGCTGTTCATCGACCGGCTGGGCAACGACACCTACGCCACCCGGGGAAGCGGCTACAGCTTCGGTAGCGTCCGCTGGGCCAGGGGCTTCTCCGGCGCCGCCATCTTCCTCGACCTCGAAGGGGACGATGTATATCCCGCCGGAGAAGCCGCAAGCGACTCCTCGATCTGGATCGAGTCGGGATGGGGCATCGGCATCGACCTGCCCCGGGATACCATAACCGGCAAACGTGAAGAGGAGATCGGCGGGATCGAGCTGACCGCCGAGGACTCGGCCCGCTCAGTTGAAGAGCTGTTCAAGGAGGCATCAAGATGGGAGGTTGGCTCAGCGCGGGAGGCGGTTCGCCGGGCGCGAAAAGCCCTGATCGCGAAGGGGGGTGAGGCCATACACTGGTCGCTGGACGAGAAGCTGGACACCCGTTCCGGCCTCGAGCGGCGCACCCTCGACGAGTTGGTCAAGGCACTGCCAGACACCGCGGGACCGCTGCTGATCGAGAAGCTGGGGACCTCCTCAGATCGGTTGACCCTGGCAAACGCCGTCTATCTGCTGAGCACCATTAAGTGGCAGCCGGCAGTGGATCCGCTGCTATCGCTCCTTGAGCGGAAGGATGCGGTCAAGGTCCGAAACGCCGTAATCTCCACCCTCGGTAAGATCGGCGATCAGCGGGCAGCCTCGCCTATCAGTCGCTTTGTGACCGACAGGGAGGAGCGGCGCCGCCTGACTGCGATAACAGCGCTGAAGGATCTGAAGGATACCTCCACCATCAACACAGTAATCAAGGGACTCGACGACCCGCTGTTCACGGTCCGTTCGGCGGCTGCGGGAGGGCTGATTGCCTTCGGTATATCTGCCGCACCTTATCTGACGGATTACGTCCAGGACGAAGAATCGCGTTACCCGGAGTTGGGCCTGAGAGCACTGGGACGCATAACCACAACCCTGCAGGACAGCGCCGGCGCGGAGTCCGGCAAGGTGCGCTACGAGGCCACCCGATTGTTCGAGTTCCACATCACCAATCCGAACGAACAGGTGAGAGCTGCGGCGGTCGACGCGCTGTATCGCAACGGCGGTGAGCGAACCAGGCAGATGCTCGACTGGCAGATGGAGATTGAATATAATCCGGTGGTTCTGGCGGCTTACAGGCGGGCCAGGAAGGCGGTTAAGTAGCTGCCGATCCGGCAACTGCCGGATCGTGCAGCTACTTATTTCTTTTACTTTTTACTCTACTTCTCCTCAGCGTCCGTCGGCTCTTCCCCGCCCCGGTCCGAAACCCCTTCATCCGTCTGCTCTGTGACATCTCCACCCGTTGTCCCGGTGGTCTCGCCTGGTTGGAGAGGCTCGATATCACCCTCAAAGTCATAGAGCTCTGGCCTCATATCTCGAGCCTCAACAGCAACTGTCGGCCTCTCTGGAGAAATAAACGGCTCGCGCCTTGTATATGGGGTTGTCCGGATAAAGCAACCCTGGATAAACGGCTCATCCATCAGAATAAAGCCGTCACCCTCGTTGCGCAGTTCGTTCGATCCACCCTGCGGGAAAGAGGCTACAAAAAGGTTGCAGCCGAGGTCTTTGGCAAAGCGCACCGCATAAATGTAGTCACTGTCACCGCTGACCAGGATGACCCCTTCGCAGGATTTCAGGAGCCCCAGCCGGATCATATCGACCGCAATCTGAACGTCGATCCCCTTCTCGGTCGGGAAGAATTGCGATGAGAACGCCTGATTGTTGCGGACGCGGTGATAGACCAGGTGCCCCAACTTCAATGTGATGAAAGGGGTAGCGCGCAGGTTGTCGAAGAACTTCTGTTGACGCTGATACCCCAGCGGGTCTATGGTCTTTGAGACGTGGGCGTTATAATAGTATACCCGCAGCAGTTCCCCGTCGACAGCCCGGCAGAGCTTCTGGCCAAGTTTGCTGAAATCGACGTCCGTTCGATTGAAGTTAAGCTGACAACCCTTATAGAAGTTGTTACCGTCAATAAGGATAGCTGTTCGGTTCATTTGGTTTACCTGTGTAATTCTCTTGCCTTTGCGATCCCGAAGCCTCGGTATTCCAGCGAGAGGCTGTAGTTTTTCAACGCCTGATATCAGGTTAAGGATATACAACTTTGCGTCGGGTTATATCTGTTTTAAGTTACAATAAAAAGGATGAAAGACAAAAGGTTATATCCCATCCACCTTTTTCCCTTTATCTTTCCACCTTTATCTTACAATCTCAATTGAACCACTATATTCAAAACGCTGAATGGATGATGATGTTTATATCTTTGAGAGTATTAAAAAATACTGATCGTAGTCGTGGTTGTCCCTAACCCCGACAGTCGTGGTTAGGGACAACCACGACTACAACAAGAAAA
>MWJR01000168.1 GCA_002127415.1 Calditrichaeota bacterium AABM5.125.24 | reverse complement strand
GGTGCCCAACTTCGCCGCCGGTGGACTCGCCACCCCGGCCGACGCGGCGCTGATGATGAAACTTGGTGCCGAGTCGGTGTTCGTCGGTTCAGGGATATTCAAATCCTCGGATCCCGAGGTGCGTGCCAGAGCCATCGTCCGCGCCACCACCCACTTCGACGACCCCGCCGAAGTGCTGGCCGCCAGCCGGGAGTTAGGCGAAGCTATGCCCGGCCTGGAGATGGCGCAGATTGCCAAGGAGGAGCTGCTCCACACCAGGGGCTGGTAGTGCGTATCGGCATCCTGGCGGTCCAGGGCTCATTCAACCTTCACAGGCAGGCTCTCCAGTCCATCGGCGCAGAACCGGTCGAGGTTCGTCACTCAGAGCAACTGCATAACCTGGATGGGATGATACTGCCGGGGGGGGAATCGACCACCTTTCACATCCTGCTTTCCACCGGCGATCTCGGCGAGGCGCTTCTGAAGGAGCTCCGCTGCGGTCTGCCGGCCTGGGGGACCTGCGCCGGAGCGGTCATCCTCGGTCGCGGCGAAGGACGTCCTCAGCCTCGCTGGGGGTTGATCGACCTTGAAGTCATCCGCAATGCCTATGGTCGTCAGGTCGACTCATTCGTGGCCACCTTCGACATCATCGGGCTGGCGAGGGAGTTCCCCGGCGTCTTCATCCGTGCTCCACGATTTGTCAACCTCGGGCCGGAGGTCGAGGTGCTGGCCAAGCTCGAGAGCGAGCCGGTGATGGCAAGACAGGGAACAGTCCTCGTGACCGCCTTCCACCCCGAACTGACCTCTGACAGGAGCGTTCATCGCTATTTCATCGAAAGGCTGTGTTCGGGGTCGCAACAGGGAACCGTAAAGTCAGCCGGTTGAATCTCTGGAATCTGTAAACCATCTCCTCACCAATAGAACCACGGGAGGTATAAATGGTCACCCGACACGAGCTGAAAGAGTTGGCTTCATATATGCTGCAGGACGATTTCTTTGTGAGTCTGTATCTGAATGTGGCCCCGAAGGACAATCCGAAGGACGAGTGGCTGCTGCATTTTAAGAATATGGCACGTGATGCATTAAACCAGTTGAAAGCAGAGGAACTCAGGCATGCCAAGCCGGACATCGAACATATAGAGAAGTTTCTGAGCGACCGTCCGGAGGGGATGAAGCGGGGACTGGCTGTAATAAGCTGCCGGAGCCTCAACTTCTGGCGCGTCTATCACACCGCTCAACCGTTCATAAATCAACTGATAATCGAGCGGGACCCTTACATCAAGCCGCTGGTCTCGATGCTTGACACATCCCAGCGTTACCTGGTGGTGGTCGTTGCCGGCACGAGAGCCCGGCTTCTGATCACCGGAGCAGGGCAGATTGAGGGGATAACCACCATAGCCAGACCCCCTTTGACTCTGGACCCCACCCGTGACGGCAGCTCGGGGGATATGGGGCAGGTTCGGGCGCAGCGGAAGAAGGAGCACGGCCAGCGCCGCCTGTTCAAGGAGGTTGCAGCAGCGGTTGAGCGGACGATATACGATGAAAGGATTACGAGGATACTTCTCAGCGGTCCCGATAAAGTGCGGGGCCGGTTCAAGGATGCGCTGCCAGAACCGTTCAAGGAGAAGGTTGTCGGCGAGGTCTCGGTGGATCAGAACGCCGGCGACAGCGAGATACTCAGACGGTGTCAACCGGTGATGCATGAGATCCAGCGCCGCTTCGAACATAAGGCGCTGGCCGAGCTGTTCGACCGGGCCGGCGCCAGGGAGGGGAGTGTGTTGGGGCTATCGGATGTGTTGACCGCACTTCAGCAGGGGAACGTGCGCAAGCTTTATGTGATGTCGAACATGGTTACCCCCGGGATGGTATGCAGCAACTGCGGTGCGTTGACCCCCGAAAGGGGGCGACCCTGCCCTTATTGTGATGGTAAGATGATTCGGGTTCCGTATATGCTCGACCTGGCTATCCAGAAAGCTATCGACCAGGGAGCCAGCGTGGATATGCTCGAGGAGAGCCATGACCTGGCCCGAACCGGCGGCATTGGCGCGATGCTCAGATATTGACGATACGATCCCCCCCTGCGTCAGTAGGGGGGGATAAAAGGGGGGTCTCTTACCCCCCCTTCTATTGAAGGGGGGGAGTAAAGGGGGGGTTGTTGTTTGAAACCCGGGTAGCATCCCGAAGAAGTTGTAGTCGGGGTTGTCCCAACCCCGACATTTGAAACCCGGGTTGCAAGCAACCCGGGCCACCCAAACACGTCTTCACGGCAGATACAGAACCTTCATCGTTTCCTGCCTGCCATTGAACCTGACCTGAACGATATATACACCCGCTTGACCGAACAGCTCGCCGTCGAGGGTGACCTGATTGCCACCGGTTGAGAGTCGGTATCGCTGCGAGCCTACCCGACGCCCCGCAAGATCATACACCTCGATATCCGCCTGGCCTGAGCGGTCAGCCGTAATCCGGATGATTAGGCTGTGATTGAACGGATTGGGCGCAACGGTTAAGGCAAGTTCCGTCGGAAGGGAGACCTCCCCCGGGGCGGTCAGCCGATGGTCGAAGTAGAAGGCACCTATGTCGGCGCGTGAACCGTCCGGGTCCGGGGGCGACTCCGGGGCACCGGCGTCGATGCAGGGGGAGCCCCAGCCCAGATTGTAGTCCCCCTCCTCACGGTTCACGAACAGCGGGTCGGCCGAGATGGAGCACTCCCCCGGCTGGCAGTCAATGTAGTTCCCTTCACTATTCGCAAAGACATCGTTGTATTCGAGCACCGGGGCTCGCCAGTGCCGGTTCACCACCCCACGGCGGCAGAAGACGACGATATTGTTCCTGAGTCCCAGTTCGCGGAAGGTGTGCAGAAAGACCCCATCGCCTTCGGGATTGACTATGGTGTTGTTGATCAGCGAGCAGGAGCGGGGATTGGCGGTAACCCTGACCTCCCCCTCTATCAGGTTGTGAGAGAAGCTGACGTTCCCCCAGGCGTCGAGGGCGACGCCGGTGCCGAAGCGGGAGCGCTGCACCTCGACGTATCTGCCCCGCAGAGTAACCCGACCGGCGAAGCTGCAGCTATCCACCAGGATGGAGTCGGCGTCGAAGCGCAGCTCAACCCCCTCTTCGACCATTATGTTGCTCAACTCAACCATTGGATGCATGCCACCTCTTACCAACATCTCCGCAGGCAGTCTGTTTCTACCCCAATCGGGGTAGGTAACGGTGACAGGCTGGTCAGGTGAGCCGGTGAATTCAAGCCGATCCCTTACAATGACTGTATATGAGCCATCATAACGCAGTTCAGCGCCGGGATAGACATAAAGCCGCCTGCATTCCGAATTCATGATTACAACCAACAAACTGTTGCTATAAGCATAAATCTCTTCACGCCAACCACCCCAGACCCAGGGAACTTCAATGAATGGTGGAGGTCGCATGTCGAACCTGTAATCGTAGTGCATATTGACCCGGTAGCCGGTGCTGCCGTGGTTGTCGTTGTGGAGCTGGGCGCCGCGCCAGAGAGCCACCATTCCCTTCAGGTTGACGATGCCCCGCTCGTCCGGTTCCGGCCCCTGATAGGGTTCCCAGTCGGCGTTGGTGTGTTCAATCCGTAAAGTGCCATGCGGAGCCACCAGCGCAGCGTTGATGACTATCGAATGGTGGGCGATGTCGTATCCACTATGCCTTCGAAATCCGTTCTCCCGGCCGTTGACCCAGTTGTCCTTTATTATAATGTCCCGCTCGGATACCAGCCCCAACGAATGCCACATCCGATCTTCGTCAAATTGACCGGTGTATTGGTCAGCACCGTAATAACGGATATCACCCAACAGCCACATATCACCCGAGGTGCCGAGGGTCACGTTGCCTGTTACCATCCCATAGACCTCGGCCTCTCCATCGACGTAGTAGGCACCCCAGGCAGGGGATTCGCATCGTGCTATCAGCGAGTCTTCATCATACAATCCAGGGCCCTGGCTCCCCATAAGGTATTGGTAGAAGAGAATACTGCTTGGTTCAAACCTCACCCGGGTCATAACGCGGCCGTTGTGGCTTGAAATCCGAGGAGAGGCATATCTACGTATATTTTCCGTTTCCGGCAAACCGATCTCTGGCAGGTTAATTATGGGATCGCCTCCTAAAACTAGGTCATCAAGCGACATCCCTCTGGCAAAATGGAAGCCATCCTGCGAGGTGGAGAGGATGCCGCATATAGTGTCCCCCACTGAGCTGAAGTTGAAGTAGTCGTTACTGTGGACGTTGCCCCAATAGTTACCCGGACTGAACCAAAGCTGTTCGTTAAACCTGTTGGTCTCGAACATTGATAGATAGAGAAATTGGCCCTCGGCTCTACCGGACATCAGAAGAACCGCGAGCAGGGTCAGGTATAAAACAATGGTGCCTGGCTTTTTCATCTTTTCCACTCCTCAATTACATCCTTGTCTTAAGATGGCATTTGAAACCCGTCCAGCAAGCTGTCCGGGCCACCCGCTCGCTCCTCCCCCCCTGCGTCAGTAGGGGGGTCTCTTACCCCCCCTTCTATTGAAGGGGGGGATAAAGGGGGGGTTGTCATTTGAAACCCGGGTAGCATCCCGAAGAAGTTGTAGTCGGGGTTGTCCCAACCCCGACATTTGAAACCCGTCCAGCAAGCTGTCCGGGCCACCCGCCGCTC
>MWJR01000252.1 GCA_002127415.1 Calditrichaeota bacterium AABM5.125.24 | reverse complement strand
ATCTTCATAGCCGGCGCCTGTCAGTCGCCCAAGGACATCCCCGATTCGGTGGCTCAGGGTGCCGGAGCGGCCGGAGCTGTGCTTTCGCTTGGCGATACCTTCTCTATGGAACCAATCTACAGCGTCATCGACGAAGAACTGTGCGCCGGGTGCAAGGTCTGTATCTCTGTCTGCCCATACGACGCCATCAGTTTCGATGAGGAGAAGAAAGTGAGCATGATCCAGGAGACGTTGTGCAAGGGATGCGGAGCCTGTGTGGCAGCCTGTCCTTCGGGCGCCAGTTATCAGAAGAGCTTCAGGGACGAACAGATTATGGCGGAAATTGAAGGTGCGCTTGCTTACTGATTACACTATTACCTATGTTTTCAATATGTTGGCAGACAATAAATCGGGTTAAGATATCCCGGATCCACTTTCCGACGTAGTCGATATTACAGGCGAACCTTCTTAAAACACATTCTGAGATGGAGTAGTCGCGGCTGTCCTCAACCGCGACACGGCCGGGGCTGAGACAGCCCCGACTACAGTTCTTCTACAAACTCTTATCTAATAACGAGCTATGCCATCGTAATTAATCAAGGACACTACCAAAATTTCGTGCAAGGATATTGTAGTCGGGGCTGTCTCAAGCCCGACTACTGTCATATCAACCACATAATGTCTCATAAGGGGTATGAGAGATATCAATCATTGTAGTATTACGCATAACTGAATATGAGTTATCATTTTACACTTGACAGAACACTACAACTAAGTTACGAAAATACTTTCAAGTATTGTTGTAAACTTGATCACATAGTCGGACTGAATGGTTGACACGAGATTATAAGCCCGTTATATTGCTCAAAATTTAAGCTCATTCACCCTGCAAGAAAGACCCACCCTGATAAAATCCTCACGTAACGGCTACTTACTCCTCGAAGACTGTTGGCGCACGGACGGCAGGCTCACCGGCAAAGAAGGCTCGGCAGTAGGCGAGGTCGTATTCAACACGGCGCTGAGCGGTTATCAGGAGGTGCTTTATGACCCCTCCTACTGGGGCCAGATCGTGGTTATGACCGCCTCTCACATCGGCAACACCGGCGTCAACCGAAGTGACGACGAGTCGAGCCACCCTTACCTGACTGGATTCGCGGCACGGTCGTTCGAGGGCCCTTCCAACTGGCGGGCTGAACGTTCTCTGCACAGCCTGCTCAAAGAGCGAGGCATCCCCGCCATTGAAGCTCTCGATACCAGGAGCCTGACCATCAGACTGCGCAACATCGGCTGTATGCGCGGCGGCATCTTCCCCGCCGATATACCTGAAAACGAAGCGCTGAGTCAGGTCCTGGCGCATCCCAGGATGACAGGCCTGGACGGCGCCACCCGAGTCTCCTGCCGTGAAGTGTACGACTGGGGCGAGGGAACTACCGAACGCTGGCTGGGCAGCATCAAGCTGGGCAGGGAGGGCCGACATTCCTGTCGGCAAGAGACCGAGAAGGAAAGTGCCTTACGAGTTGCGGTGTGGGACTACGGCGTCAAGCGAAACATCCTGAGACGACTGGTGGATGTCGGCTGCAGGGTCAGGGTGTTCCCTGCATGGGCCGAACCTGAGGAGATCGAAGAGTTCAAACCCGACGGGCTGCTGCTCTCTAACGGCCCGGGCGATCCGGCGGCCGTCCCTGGCGTCTCCGAAAAGATCCGATACTTCTTTGGGAAGCTGCCCATCTTCGGAATATGTCTGGGGCATCAGCTTCTGGCGCTTGCTGCAGGTGGCAGGACTTACAAGATGAAATTCGGTCACCGCGGCATCAATCACCCGGTGGGTGAAAGCCCCGAGAGCAGGGTCCTGGTCACCGTGCACAACCACGGCTTCGCAGTCTCGGATGACCATCTGCCCGATGGTGCCCAAGTCACCCTGCGCAGCCTGAACGACGGCACCATCGAAGGGCTCGACTATCCCGACCTCAACGCCTTCTCGGTTCAGTTCCACCCTGAAGCCTCACCCGGCCCGCACGATGCGGCTGATTTTTTCACCCTATTTCGACAACGGATGGAACGTCATGCCGGCGCGAGCTGACATCCACTCCATCCTCATCATCGGCTCAGGTCCGATTGTTATCGGTCAGGCGTGCGAGTTTGACTACTCAGGCACACAGGCAGTCAGAGCCCTGAAGCGACTCGGCTACCGGGTCATACTCGTCAACAGCAATCCGGCAACCATTATGACCGACCCGGAGCTGGCCGACGCCACCTACCTCGAACCGTTAACCCCGGAATATCTCGAGATGATTATCGAGCGGGAGCGTCCGGACGCGCTGCTGCCGACCATGGGTGGACAGACCGCCCTCAACCTGGCCAGCCAGCTCCACCGCTCCGGAGTGCTCGAGAAACATCGAGTCGAACTGATTGGCGCCCGCTTCGAGGCCATCGATACCGCCGAGGACCGCGGACGCTTCCAGGCTGCTATGTCCCGTATCGGCCTCGAGGTGCCTCGCGGGGATACCGCCACCGGCCTGGAAGACGCCGAGAGGATAGCGCAGGAGATCGCTTTCCCGGTGATAATCCGCCCTGCTTACACCCTCGGTGGAATCGGAGGAGGGGTGGCTTACAACATCGAGGAGTTCCGAACACTCGCTCATAAGGGGTTGACCGCCTCGCCAGCCGGGACGATTATAATCGAGGAGTCACTTCTCGGTTGGAAGGAGTTCGAGCTCGAGGTTATGCGCGACAGACTCGACAACGTGGTGATAGTCTGTTCCATCGAGAACTTCGACCCCCTCGGGGTGCACACCGGCGACTCGATCACAGTAGCTCCGGCGCAGACCTTGACCGACAAGGAGTTCCAGCTAATGCGGGATGCGGCGATAGAGGTGATGCGGACGGTTGGGGTGGACACTGGCGGTTCGAACATCCAGTTCGGTATCGATCCGAAAACGGGCAGGATGGTGATCATCGAGATGAATCCCAGAGTGTCGCGTTCCTCGGCACTGGCCTCGAAAGCCACCGGCTTCCCAATCGCCAAGATAGCCGCCCAGCTCGCTGTCGGATTGACCCTGGGTGAGATCCCCAACGACATCACCGGCCGAACGGTGTCGGCATTCGAGCCTACGCTCGACTATGTTGTGGTCAAGATCCCACGCTGGGCCTTCGAGAAGTTCCCGACCACCGACCGAAGCCTTACATCGCATATGAAATCTGTCGGGGAGGTGATGGCCATCGGACGCAGCTTCCCGGAGGCGTTGCAGAAGGCGGTGCGGGGGCTTGAGATCAACCGTTATGGTCTCGGCGCCGACGGAATGGACGCCCTGGTAACTGGAAATATCGAGGCGCATCTGCGTGATGAATGGCGGGAGCTGATCCTCCGCAAGCTCCGCCTCCCGAACCCGAACCGACCCTTCTTCCTCCGTTACGCACTGGAACTGGACATACCGGTCCGAACCATCGCCAGCACAACCGGCATCGACCCCTGGTTCATAGAGCAGCTGCGGAGGCTGTCCATGCTTGAACAGGAGCTGGTCCAGGCCGCCAGCAACGTTGCCGTCACCCCCGCCACCTACTCACCTGTAATTCCAGTGAAAGCCGGAATCCAGGATATTTCTGATAACGTCTCACCAGTTCCAGGTGAAGCAGTCTCCACCGCCGGCAGCCCTCTGCAACTGACATTGGACAACGCCGTCACCCCCGGAGAATTGACGGCGGATTTGAAGGAGCTGCTGCTCGAGGCGAAGAGGCTCGGTTTCAGCGACCGGCAGATCGCCCACCTGTGGGGCACAACACAGGAAAGTATCAGAAATCTGAGGGAACAGGCGGAGATACTCCCCTGCTACCGGACGGTGGACACATGTGCGGCTGAGTTCGAGGCGCTGACACCTTACTATTACTCAACTTATGGCGAGGAGAATGAAGCCGAACCACTCGGCGACCGGACTGTGGTGGTCCTCGGCAGCGGCCCCAATCGGATCGGGCAGGGGATCGAGTTCGACTACTGCTGTGTTCAGGCCGCCCAGGCGCTGAAGGAGGCGGGCTTCAGGGTGGTGATGGTCAACAGCAACCCGGAGACCGTCTCGACCGACTACGATGTGGCGGATCGGCTCTATTTCGAGCCGGTGACGGCTGAGGATATCATCGGCATCTGCCGTCTGGAGTGCCCGTTAGGGGTGGTGCTGCAGTTCGGAGGGGGAACGCCACTCAAGTTGGCGGATGAGCTGGAAGCTGCCGGTATACCGATTTTAGGAACGTCGCGCACGGCAATACGGCTGACTGAGGAGCGGGGCAGTTTCGCCGAGCTGTTGCGGCAACACGACATCGAACACCCGGCCTTCGGCACTGCGGCGACGCTGGACGGAGCACTGGAGGCGGCGAGCCGGATCGGATACCCGGTCCTGGTCAGGCCATCGTTCGTTCTGGGCGGACGGGCTATGGAGATCATCTACGACGAAGAGCGGATGCACAGCTTCTTCCTCGATGCGGCACAGGCTTCGGGCGGCGAGCCGGTTCTGATTGATCGCTTCATCGAGGATGCCTTCGAGTTCGACCTCGACGCCGTGGCTGACGGCGATGATTGCCGCATCTGCGGTATAATGCAGCACATCGAGGAGGCCGGCATCCATTCGGGCGACTCGGCCTGTGTCCTGCCGCCGTATATGCTGTCGGACGAGGTGCGTGCCGAGATGATACGGATTACCAGGCGCCTGGCGAGGGAACTCGGTATCGTCGGACTGCTCAACCTCCAGTTCGCCCTCCGCGACGACAGGCTGTCCGTGCTCGAGCTTAACCCGAGAGCCAGTCGGACGGTGCCTTTC
>MWJR01000251.1 GCA_002127415.1 Calditrichaeota bacterium AABM5.125.24 | reverse complement strand
ATGCGGTATATCCAGTCGCCGCGGAAGTAGTCGTCCGGCCAGCGGAAGCGCCGTCCCAGCCTGACCGACCCGCCGGTCAACTTCTCGGAGAAGCCGTCGGACCAGCGGCGACGGATGAGGTAGAAGGAGCCACCCACCAGGGTTTCGGTGTTGAACAGCCAGGGTTCGGTGTAGCTGATGGAGAATGAGCCATACTGACTGCCGAAGTTCCAATCGAGGCTCAAGCGCTGACCGGTGCCGAACAGATTGGGAGCGGTAAAGCCGATGGCGCCGATGAGACCGTCCCTCTCGCTGTATCCGGCTGACAGCTGCGCCTGATCGGTCTGCCTCTCCTCTACGTTGACCCACAGATCGACCTGGTCCTCGCTGACATCCTCCACATCCGGCTGCACATCGGCGAAGTAATTAAGTATCACCACCTCACGAATGGAGCGGCGCAGCCTGGAGACATCAAACGTATCGCCCGGCTTGAGAACGAACTCACGACGTATGATCTTCTCGTGGGTCTTGGTATTGCCGGTAATGTTGATGCGACGGACGTTGAAACGATTGCCCGTCTCGATATGCAGGTTGATGTCGAGGGTGTCGCCGCCGGCAGGTATCTCGGTCGGTGTGATCTGCACGTAGATGTAGCCGAGGTCATAGAAGAGCGAGCTCAGACGTTCGCGGACGGTGATCTCATACTTCTTCTGGTCGAACACATCACCGGGACGAAACAGGAGCTGCCGGTGAAGTTCAGCATCGCTGAACAGGTCGGATCCGCTGAAATCAACCTTCCCGAAGTAAAAAAGCGCCCCCTCGTCTATCTCGACCAGGATGAACATCCTCTTAAGATCATCGGAATACCAGATTGAGTCGCCGAGCACCTGGGCGTCGCGGTAGCCGTGCTCGCGATAAAACTCTATCATCGCCTCGAGGTCCTCTTCGAATCGCTCCCGGCGGAATTCACCCTTCCGGAACAACGCCTTCTTCTTGGTCTCTTTAAGCCGTTTGCGTAACTTCTTGTCCGAGAAAGCACTGTTGCCTTCGAAGCTGATCCGTTTGATCTTGACCTTCTTCCCCTCGTGAACTCGAACATAGAGGCTGGCCAGCCCCTCCTTCTCGCCTTCCCTGATCTCCACCGAAATATCGGTCAGCAGGTAACCCTTCTCTTCGCACAGTCCCTGCAGCTTACGCCGCAGTCTGACCGGATCAGACGGCCTCAGAACCTGTCCTTTGTTCAGATCGATGGCGTCCTCGAGGTCATCCTTGCCGATCTTCTTCCCTCCCACCATCTCAACAAACTCAAGCCGGGGATACTCCAGCACCCTGACGCAAAGGTAAACACCCTCGCCGGTCTGTTTCTCGGAGATCACCTTAACGTCAGAGAACAGCTCGAGCTCCCAGAGCTGACGGATGGCACTCTGGATCTTCTCACTGGTCAGCGGCTCCCCCACGACCAGACCGCTGGAGGCGACTATCAGCCCGGCGTCGGTGGTCTCGTTACCCTCAACCGCCAGCCCGAGAAGCGTCAGACGGCTGTCCTGCTGCGTCCAACCCGCAGAAACAAACAGCGTCGACAGAAAAGTTAAAGTTAGTGCGTATCCTGTTAATCTTAACATATCTCTACATTTTATACAATCTCAGCCATTAAAACAAGCTTCGCTGGGAACACACCTCGCCTAATCCAATCTTGCCGCCATAAATATCCTCGCCTTCCTACCTTCGTTAGCCCCGATTACGGCTTATCAACATCGCACTTCACCATCCGAAGAGTAAGCTGTAACGCAGAAACAGACTGCTGTCATGGTCCAGAGCCAGGCTGTCGTATCGGTACCGGTAGTTAAGAGTCAGGCTGGGCGCCACGCCGGACATTCGAATTCGCACATCCCAGTAGTGCTCAACCCCGAGCCGGGTGACATTATAGACATCCTCTGTGAACAGCGATCCTGTATATGACAGGTATAGGTCGGGGGTCAGGTATTTCCCCACCGTGACCCGGGACTGATCGAGGGTTGTCAGGTAGCTGTAGTTGCTTCTGGTGCCGCTCTCAGCATTCTCGAACGGTATGAGCTGCCGTTCGATAAGTTTGCGCGCCACGACCGGCTCGATATCGATGCGATCCACCCCCAGCCACCTCTCGGCCCGCCGCTCGATGAACCTGGTCCACCGTCGCAGCGGGGTCACTTCGCCGACCAGATTGACCCCGAGGTCGGTCAGCCTGTCTGGCAGATGCTCAGGAGAATAACCGAGCATAGCCAGGATTTGTTCCTGTGAATGTCCCTGGTCATCCTCAAAGACGACCGAAAACTCGCCCCATCTGCCCCCCATCGGTCGCTCGTTAGAGAGGTCTCCCACCTCAACAGCCTGGTCATCACTGCTGCTGCGAATGACCAGTCTGACCTCACGTGATATGCCAAGGGTATCCTCAACCTGGGTTCGAGCCGAACCGTAGAACAGCGGTTGACTGTCGGCAGGGGTGAACCGAGCCCCCAAATGGTCTATATCGAAACTCAGGTCAAGGTATTCCACACTCCCGTGGGTGGAGGTCAGTTCTCCACGGACCCTGAGCGTATCCGCCACCGAACCGGTGAACAGCAGCCCATCAGGATTGTCCTCTATGAGCAGGTCCAGGTAAAGCTTGAATTCCACATCGAGCAGAGGTATCTCCCCCAGCGCCGACAGTTCCCTGACGTAGCGGCAGCTCCTCTCAGGTATGAAACGGACATCCCACTGCATCCGTTGAAGCAAATCCAGCAACCACCGGACGAAGGATGAAGGCGCCTTACCGGCCTTTAGAAACGGATAGGTGAAGGCGGCATTGCGCAGCCGTATCTCCCCCGCGGCGTATGGTCTCCAGGCTGGTCCGCGAAATTCAAACGGCCCTTCCCCACCCGGACCGCTGAAGCAGAAATACCCTCCCCAGTCCTTCTCCATCAGCGAAGGTATCACCGCCCAGAAGCCTCCGGAGCCGGTGGCAAGCTGAACTATTCCAAGATTATAATCACCCAGGATAATCGGCTCATCACCATCTCCCTCACTGCCAGCAGGCAGGGCGGACACTCCTGCCCGTTCATCGAGTGGAAACCGGTTTGAGAAGCTGAACGGTTCCCCGTCTGCCAGCCCCTCAAGCCGTCTGATGCTGATGCGTCCCAGGCTGTCGAGTTCTATCTGAGCGTTCAACCGATCAATCCGACCAACAACCGCGGCCACTCGGAATGCGGCATCGTGAAGCTCAAACCTGCCGCTGTGAATGCGAGGCGCGATAGCTGTTCCCCCGATCCTGAAAGAGAGCTCACCTGAACCGCCCGGACGGCTGAAGAAACCGTCAATCCTGGGCAGCAACCCGGCCAGTCGCCCTTCTGCTGAACCGGACAGATCGACAGGGGCATCGCCGCTGAGGGGCACCTGTCCGGTGACACGTGCCCCGGCATCGCCAAAGTCGAACGCAGCGGAGTCAATCCTGATGACAGGTTCACCTTTGCCCAGTCCAGTCAGGATTAAAGAGGCGGTCATCTCATCGAAGCTGAGCGGCCCAAGACTGCCCGGAGAAACAGTTAAATCAACCGCAGCACGCTGCGGCCGGTCGCCCCCTTCCAGGGTGACTGCGATGTTGCTGCGGCCGGTCAGCGGGCCGGCAGAACCTGTCACCGCCTGAACCAGAGATTGCAGCTGAACATCGGTGCCGTCAACTTGCAGATTATAGGCACGGCTGTAGCGGTTCATAGCGCCGGAGGCCCTGAGCAGACCGGTGACGTCCTGACCCAGATCGAAGCTCTCAAGCTGGTAGAGACTGTCCTCGGTAACACATCTGAAGTTCATCCAGTAACCGGGATTTCCGGATAGCAGTCCGGCCGTCAGGTGAGCGTCGGCGGTGATGCATGGATGGTCAAAATCCCCTGAGAGCTCCAGTCGGGCGTTAACCCTTCCGCCGAAGGGTTCCGATTTCCGCGGCCAGACCAGGTGAAACAGCCGTTCGACCGGAATGTCAACGGCGCGCAACACCAGCGAGTCGAGCTCCCGCGACGCAAAGTCAACCGTCCCAGCAAGGCTCAGCAGCTCCCTGTAATCAGCCTCATCGGTGAGCGAAGCCCGGTCGATGGACAGCCGGTCAGCCTCATATCGGCCACTGAATTCCCCAACAAACCGAACAGAATCCGGATATATGACTCTCACCCTGCCGTCCCAGACTATTGCATCATCCACAGCCTCCACCCTGACGTTGAGGAAGCTGCGAAAATCAAGTGAAGCCTCGGGCAGGATATATTGCAAGAGCTGTTCTACAGATAGGCTGTCGGTTGTTACGGAGAAGTCCACAAACCTTCCATCTTTCAACACATAGCCGCCTTTCCCCTCCAGGAGTTGTCGTCCGTCGTGGCTTTCGAGAACAGCCCTGTCCAACCGGATCCAGTCTCGGTTATAGACCGCCGCAATCTCGCCCGTCAACAGCTCACTACCGGGTAAGTTCAGGGCCAAATCAGCGTTCCATTTCCAACTGCCCTCAGGCAGCGACCGAGCCATCCCGGTGAAGCTGCCGCTGCGCAGGGCGGACTGTGATCTCCAGTCCAGAAGGAATGCTGCGTTAGCCGGATCGCCGTCGAGTGACAGCCTGACGGCATAATCCCACAGAAATTCAGGGATGAGACCTTCGGAAAGGAACCCTTCCAGAAGACGGTGCGGATCCCTGGCATTCAGGTTGTATTTCAGACTTTCCCTCACCCTGAAGAACGCAAGATCCATTCTCCCTTCACGATTCGGAGAGGTAACCACAACATATAACTTTCCTTCTGAGGTGAAAATCCGCCCATCAAGCAGAACGGTGTCATCTGGTCCGAACATAACGCCGGTTCCATCTGCTCGCCAGCCCCCATCTGAGCGTGTCAATTGTCCCATCACCGACAATCTCGGTTCAGATATGCGGCACCAG
>MWJR01000250.1 GCA_002127415.1 Calditrichaeota bacterium AABM5.125.24 | reverse complement strand
AGATGTAGGATGGGTGAAGTGAAACGAAACCCATCATTATGTCCGGTGGGTTTCGCTTGCGCTACACCCACCCTACTCCACTTCGTTCAGCATGACATCACAATAGATAATACAACTATAAAGTACCCCCATTAATAATGACACATCAGGAGAAATACTGGATGGACCTGGCGCTGGCCGAGGCTCGGTCAGCCTTTGAAGAGGACGAGGTTCCGGTAGGCGCGGCAGTTGTGCGTGACGGGATGCTGCTCGGGCGGGGTCATAACCGCACCCGAGCCCTGTCCGATCCGACCGCTCACGCTGAGATCCTGGCCATCACCGCCGCCTGCCAGACAATCGGGGAAGCCAGGCTGGACGGAGCGGAGCTGTTTGTCACGCTCGAGCCGTGTCCGATGTGCGCAGGAGCCATAGTATTGGCTCACATCGCGAAGCTCCATTATGGCACACCCGACCCGAGAGCCGGAGCCTGTGGCTCGCTGATCGACATCGTGCGTGAACCGAGATTGAACCATCAGGTTGAAGTCTATGCGGGGCTGGCGGCGGAAGAGTCCAGGAAGTTGCTGGAGGAGTTCTTCACCAGGAAGAGAGCCCAAAATGACGACAAGCTCTAAATCGCCGAGCCATCCGGCATTTGCCGGATTAACCTGTCCGGCAGCCGGCCGGGCCCAAGAACCCGGCGCGGCGCAGCAAAGATGATTTCAGATCTCAAATATAGATATGCATTCCACATTCCACAATTCACAATCCACAATCAGGTGGTCCCTTGATTCGTTGCGATGGCATGGTAGGTTATTAGGTAACAGTTTGTTGTAGAAGTGTAGTCGGGGCTGTCTCAGGGCCGGCTGTGTCGCGGTTGAGGACAACCGCGACTACTCCATCTCAATTATTTATGGACACTACCCGCAATCTGAAATCCGAAATTGTATTTATTCCCCCTCGCTCTTGAGCATCTCGAGCACCCCGGTGACGCCGTGCTGGTCGGCATATTTGGCCACTTCGCGGTAACCCTCACCATAAACCGGGTCCTTCGACATCTCAAGGCCATTGAGGAAGAACTGGCCGCGACGGGTCTGCATACGGCTGTATATGAGGCTCATCGCCCAGTTGGCGCTTCCTTCTCTGAGCCCGACGGGGCCGTCGTCGGCCCCGTTCTCGTGCTGCCAGACATGCATCAGCTCGTGGGCGATAATCCCCCGCATCAGGTCATCCGGCAGGCCATTCTGAACACGGATCATAGCGGTTTCATCGCCTGAAGCTCGCCGACCGGGTTGCCAGTAGACATAAGCATAGGCGTGTGCATGCCCCTCCATCTCCCGACCGGCCTCCAATACATCACGATCAACCAGTTCTATCCGCAGCCCGAGGGTTCGAACCACGATGCCGCATGACGACAGCTCTTCCCGAACCTCCTCCAGGAGCCCCCGGGCTCTCTCTGGGCTGGTTACAGATGCTCTGGCACAGACCGAACAGAGCCAATGCTTGTCGTCCAGCTCCACACCACCCTGCCAGACCAGCCGGCCGCATGCACAGCAGACCGGAAACTCACGGGTGTGCCGGGGATGGAACTTGTTGCCCCAATAGTCGGTTATAAAGTTTTCTTCGAGAGGTTCGCCGCAGATGTCGCAATGGGGCGCCACATATCGGCGATAGCACTCGCTGTGGTATGTCTTGCCTTCATATACAACGTTGTCTTTATCGGTAATCGGCTTGCCGCAGTAGGCGCACGTCAGATGCTGAAGCCGCTCGAGGCAGGCTCGATGGTAATACTTGCCATCTGCGCCGCGAAGATATTCACCCCGGATGGGCTCACCACAGGCGGCACAGCGAAAGCATTCCGGATGGTAGAGCTTGCCGTCCACAACCACCGCCTGCTTGGTGATTGGCTTACCACAGGCGGCGCAGATGAACTGGTCACCCTCGTCTGCCAGCGTTGAAAAACACACCATAAGCAGGAGCGCTATGGTCATAAATATGACGTTAGGAAGCGCATAACGACGAGACGTTCTTAAAAATTGCTTCGCTTCGCTCGCAATGACATTGATATTTGCACTTAATGACATTTAATAATTGCTCGCAATGACATTTCTTAAGTTACCTCCAAACAGTTCGGGTGTTTGCGGACAGGAATGTCCGCACTACTCATCTGATACTTTGTCACTCAGTAACTTTGTCACTACCAATTTCAGCCAGCAGACGCGTTGCATCTTCCGACTTAAGAGCCACCGGGATGTAACCCGGTTGCAACTCACGGCTGACCAGCCCCGTATTAGGTTCTACGTAACAACATTCGATATCGGTGGGACGGGGGAACTCCCTGACTAACTGGCCTGCCGTGGCGCGGATCATAAAATCTGCCCAGATAGGCGCTGCACCAGTCGCCCCGGTCACCCCCGCGTCGGACTTCAGACGCATCTCGCGGTTGTCATCATAACCGATCCATACGACCGTCACCAGGAAGGGTGTCCCCCCTACGAACCAGGCGTCCCGGAAGTCGCTTGAGGTGCCGGTCTTACCGGCGGCGATCCCCTTGAAACCGAGCCGTCTGACTACCGACCCAGTTCCTCCATCTATGACCCCGATCATCATATCGATGAGCTGATACACGGTCTCGGCAGCGAATCTCTGCTCACCTGCTGTCAGCCGTTCATAAAGCAGCTCCCCGCCCCTGTCCTCAACCTGTCTGACAAACTGCGGCTCCAGCGCCACCCCTTCGCGGGCAATGGTCGCAAAGACTGCTGCCATTTCGAGCGGCGTGACCCCCTGAGAACCTAAAGCCAGCGACAGATGCGGCTCGAGTGGGGATTTGATCCCCAACCGCTGAGCTGTCCGGACAACCCGCTCCGGACCGACCTTCTCGATCAATTGAGCGGCTATGGTGTTGATCGACTGTGTCAGACCCAGCTTGAGCGTCACCGGACCGCGATATCGGTGGTCGAAGTTGACCGGCTCCCATTTGCGGTGGCGGTCGATGGGGATCGACACCGGTCTGTCCTCGAGGACGGTGGCCGGGGTGACATCGGCCTCCTCCAGCGCTGTCAGATACACCACCGGTTTGAAGGCCGACCCGGGTGCACGCAAGGCCCTGACAGCACGGTTGTAAGGGCTCTCAGCATAGCTACGCCCACCCACCAGCGCCACCACCTGCCCCGACGCCACCTCGATCGCCACCAGGGCTCCCTCAAGGCGGGTCTCACCCGGGTTTCGTAGCGGCTGCAGCCTCTCCTGGAGGACCTCCATACCGGATGAAAGAACCTTCTCGGCTGTGCGCTGGAGAAACGGATCGATAGTGGTCGTGATCCTGACGCCACCGTAGCTCACCAGGTCGGACCCGACAGCCTCACCGGCGATCTCCAGTGCATAGTCAACCGGATAAGAGCCGCGCCGGGTGAGGTTCGACCTTCCTGAGAGCTCTACAGGACACGAGGCGAAACTGTCAACCGCCTCCGGGCGTATCATCCCCGCGCGGGCCATCTGCTGAAGCACCATTCGCTGCCGGGCGCTGGCTCGATCCGGGTTGTTAAACGGGTTCAGCCTGGCGGGCGAGTTCGGCAGCCCTGCCAGCAGAGCCGCCTCGTGAAGCCCCAGGTCGGATGCGTGCTTGCCGAAGTAGGTCTGTGCCGCTCGCTCGACACCATAGGCATACTGACCGAAATAGACCAGGTTGCAGTAGCTCTCGATGATTTCGTCCTTGGTGAAGCGATCCTCGATGGCCATAGCGGCCAGGGCTTCCATCAGCTTGCGCTTCAAGGAGCGATCGAAGGTAAAGAACAGATTCTTGGCAAGCTGCTGTGTTATGGTGCTGCCGCCCGGGGCATCCCCCAGGCGAATTATGTTCATCGACAGCGCCCTGATTATCGCCAGGTGATCGACCCCGCGGTGATGGTGGAACCGCTTGTCCTCAACGGCAAGTATCGCATTCCGGAAGTGAGGCGAGATGCGGTCGAGCGAGACATACTCCCGTCCGCCTACGGTGCCCAGCAGATCGCCGCCGCGGGCATAGATCTCGGTTGCCGGGGTGGAGGCCAGCAGCCGCAGGTCATCCGGCAGTCGAGGGATCCGCGGCACGAGCCAGAGAAAGACCACCGCCCCCACCGCGAGGAGGATTACGACCAGGATGGAGGGCCAGGCCAGCAGCTTCCTTATCATCGCTCGACCTCGGACTGGACGGTATCCGATGGAGGCTGTTCCGCTGCCGCCGATTTCATGGTGGCAAAGATGGTGTCGGCATCCTCCCATGCCAGCATCCAGGTTACCCGGTTCAGTGGCGCAGGCAGGGCCGGATAGGTGGTGACGATGAACCCGCCTTCCGCAGCAGACTCGAATCCCACGGTCGCATATCCGTCCGGATCTTCAGCAGAAGCAACCCCGACCTGCATCACCGGTCTTGGCAACTGGAGCAGGATATCCGGGTCCATAAACAGGGCTGTGCGCTCCTCTTCGGACAGCCTGAACACGATGGCGAAGAACCTGTCGGACGGGTAGATACGTCCGGCGAAGGCCGGGATGTCGGTCAGCCGACCCGGCGTGACTTTGCCATATATCTCTGCTGCGTCCAGGAGCGCCCGGCTGATGTTAAGGTGGCGCATCACACGGTTGCGGGCGTCGACGAGGTAGGCGAGCCCTCCCCCATCCTTGCGCCAGACCGACGTCCGCTGCCAGTCGCCGGTCCAGTAGAGATCGACCAGTTCACCCTGATGGATCAACCGCCGCCTCAGAGCCGCCGGCAGGGCCTGATAAAGGTCGATGAACTTATCAGGTGAGATCTGCACACCCTCGTCGTCGGGAATGAGGGAGAGGAGTTCCGCGAAGCTGCCGACCAGTTCGGCCTGACGGCGCATACGGCTCGACCGGGTCGCCTCCTCGTCCATCTGTTTGACGGCTGCGTGACTGCGGCGCTGGCGTTCCCACGACCTGCCCCACGGCTCGCGGG
>MWJR01000202.1 GCA_002127415.1 Calditrichaeota bacterium AABM5.125.24 | reverse complement strand
GCCGGCCAATCGAGGGTGTTCAGGGTGAAGACACCCGCTCCAGAAGTCCGTCGGTTGTCGGATGCAGGCAGGGCACTCTCCGCCACAAGACGACCGGCCAGGTCGTAGATCCGTATGGAGGCTGCCGAACCACACTCGTTCCGATACCCCACTCTCAACCGGTCGTTGAACGGGTTCGGGCGGCAGATGATGTCTGTTGAATAAGGCTGCATCCAGACCTCACCAGTCCTCCCCACGGCAATTCCATCGGTCGAGTATTGACCGGTTCCTTCCAGCCATCTGATCGCCGGTTCGAACCGCCTTCCGTTTTCGGAGACCTGTAAGGTGAGGGGTTCACCTTCGCGCAGCCCCTCGAGCCCCGGCGTGTCCGGGTCGTCCCCCCGGACCGGGAGGCCGATACGTCCCCTGTGGTCGGGGCGCCCGGTGCCGACCAGATGTCCATCGTCGGAGAAGACCCTCACCTGACTTTCCGGCGGCATCCCCAGCAACAGGAGGCTCATATCCCTGTCTGTGGGGGGCGGCGTATTGAACGGCTCACGTTCGACGAGAGTCCGCACCTGACGGACATCTGCCGGGTAGATAAGGGTGTCCACGCGGGTCAGCCTGAGCTTGTATCCCTCCCCGGGCACAAGTGCGCCGATGCCGTTCCACCCCCATTCAGGATACCAGAAGGCGCCGTCGTCCCGCTTGACAATCTGCAGACTTCCCTCCAGAGAGGCCAGCGATTCTTCGAGGGGCTGTGCCTCCCGTGGCAGGAACGGAACCAGGCTCCAGCCGGGTCGCAGGCGGATCGGTCGCCCGGGATCGACCTCCGTCCCCCTCACCTCGAGCGATGTCGGCTGCGTGACCAACACCTGATAGCCGCGGGTCAGATCCCAGTTTTCGCCGAGGTTGTTGAACCCCTGTTGAACGTTCCAGAACCGACCCGTCCCGTCCTTTATCAGGATTAACAGGTTTTCATCAAGCAGGGGAGCCAGGATGGTGCTGAAAGTGAGTTCGGCCGGCTGGAGGTTCAGCGATATCCAGTTCCAGCGTCGGTTTAACCTGAGCGTAAAGGCAGCTTCAGGGCGGCTGTCCAGGGAGAGGGTGGTGAGCGCGTCGGCGGTGAAGCGGGTTGGGCCCCTTTCGAAGACGGGGAGGGCTCCCAGCTCGCTGCCTGTCCATGGCAGGTAGAGACGGAATGTGAACGGCTCGCCGGAAAGGAAGCCTTCGACCTCTTCGGTGAGCGGGTTGTCGGCCCGGGTGGGGATGCCGAGCTGGCCGCGGCAGTAAACCGCCCCACCGGCACACAGGTCATCCGGTGTGAATACGCCTACCTCAACCCCGGGGGGCGCCTCTTTACCCTCAATCGTCAGCTCACGAACCAGCAGACTGTGATCGATACCGGATGGCGGGGGGACATTGAAATGGACGGGCGAACCCGGCACAATATGAAGGGTGTATTCGAGTTCGATCGGCTGTGAGGTGGGGTCGTTGTGACGGATGACCACTGTTCCGGAGACACAGGTGTCTGCCTGAAGATCCTCTGCACACAGGATTACCTCAAGCTCGATGCTGCCATCAGGCTCGATTACAGCCAGGCGTGGTGTGCAATCCAAAAAACCTGAGCCCTCGTCCGTGCAGCAGCCGATTTCAAGCAGCCCCTCGCCCCGGTTTAAGACTGTGACGTTCTGGGTCCAGGTTCGCCCTTCAGGCAGGTGTATCTCAACACCTTCGGCGGGGGTTAATATCCGACCTGAGCACTCACGGTCAACCGCAGTAAAGCAGTTCAGAGCCAGCCGGCTGTTGTCCGCCTGTCCTATAATCTGGTTGGTCCATACGTCCGCATCGCCGATCAGGATGACCGCCCCCGGTCTGGACTGGTTGACCGCTATCCCGGCATGCCCGGCCTCATCGAAGGCGACAACCTGCCCCCCCTCATCCTCATCGGCCGCCACCGCCCCGCCGATGTCGAACTCGACCCTTGCGACCTCCTCGAATATCGACAGATCGTCGAAATCTGTCAGCGCATCTATATCATCATTCCCCGCGGCCGACAGTCCGAATTCATCCAGCAGAGCCTCGAGGTTCTCTGGCTGGATTTCGGAGTTATCCGCCAGGATGATAAGCCCTCCACCACCGTCAACGAAGGAGGCGATCCGCTCCACCTCAGCCTGGTTGTAGGCCTCCTCGTAGCCCGAAAGAACCGAGCAGACCAGGATATCGACGTCCCACAATACATCCGGGTCGATCGGTTCTTCACCGGTCATGACCGTGAACCCCTGCTGTTCGAGCTCGCTTGCGAGCTGCTGATAAGCGCCCCCGGGATGGTAGTCCTCCAGCGGTTGATGGCTGACATCCCACCAGACATCCCCGGCCCGGGCGGATCCCACCGTCAACAGCAGACCGGGCAGTAACAGACCTATATACAGTAAGCTGATATTACGTGGCATTGGGCTGACCTCGGCATTAGGCGCCAACCGGCGGGTGAAGGATTGGGTTGGACCATACAATATCCGGCAATATAGCCAACCGGCAGTGATTCCACAAGGGAGTTAAGAATACGAACTTAATGCTGCGGTCTTGAGATTGCCGTGTGAGATCGATGCTTGCCTCCTCTGAGAGGAGGGGTTATCTTGGCATATAGGCGAGTGGCCCGTCCCGATGCTTCGGGATTGCAATCCGTGTTTCATCCGAAGTTAGCGGGCTTCACAATTAATTATTCGGTGTGTCCACTTACCAGTCTGTCCGAGAATGTTAATTTTGGCAAGGCGGACGCCCTCGTCCGCCAAGTAAGCGGTTGTTTGGACAAGCGCACGAGGGCGTGCGCCTTGCCTTATGTTCGCTCGAATCCCATTCTCGGACAGACTGTTACGTTGACACTCTTGATTGTGGAATTGGGGTCTTTTAAGGAAAATCATCAGAGGAAACCCGGGTTGCGAGCAACCCGGGCCACCCTGACACCACAACAACTTCCTTAACCTGATTTCAGGAGGACGTTTGCCCAGAAAACTGGTGTTCATCTTTCCCGGTCAGGCGTCTCAATACGTGGGGATGGGGCGCAACCTGCACCAACACAGCCCGGCGGCGCGAGCGGTTATGGAGCGGGTCGCCCGGATGGAGGGGCTGGGGGCCATCCCTGAGCTCTGCTTCTCCGGCCCCGAGGAGCTATTGACCCGCACCGATAACGTCCAGCCGGCCATAACGGCGGTGTCGTTGATGGCGCTGGCGGCGATAGGTGAAGCTGCCACTGACGCAGGCGTCTCTATCATACCAGCCGCCTGCGCCGGTCACAGCCTGGGGGAATACTCAGCTCACGCCGCCGCCGGCAACCTGCCCGAAGGGCGTGTTATGCGGCTGGTTACCTGGCGGGGCAGATGGATGAACGAGGCTTCGGAGTCCCCAAATCCTGCAGGTGCGATGGTGGCGGTTATGGGTCTGACGGTCGATCGGCTCCAGACCATCGTCCAGCGGATCGGTCCGGAGAGGCTCGCTGTGGCGAACATCAACAGCCCCGGACAGGTGATACTGTCCGGCGAGAGAGCAGCGGTCGAACAGGCCTCGGAAGCGGCTCGTGAAAGTGGGGCGAAAAGGTGTGTGATGCTGAACGTCTCCGGCGCCTGGCACAGCCCGCTGATGAATTCAGCGTGGGAGAAGATGACTCGACTCCTCGAACAGGAGATAGTTCCAGACGAGGTAACCATATCGGAGACTACACCGGTGATTGCCAATGTCACCGCCGGTCGGGTGCGTGATGTGGACGAGCTGCGCCAGACACTGTCTGGTCAGATAACCGCTCCGGTCAGGTGGGAGGAGTGTGTGCGTAGGTTGATCGAGGTGGTCGGTTATCCCGGCCTGCCATCTCAGATAGCTCAAGAGAAAAGCGAGGGGCTCCAGCCGTGGCCGCTGTTGGTCGAGGTCGGTCCGGGAAAGGTGCTGAGGGGGCTGTTGCGCAGTATTGACAGGATGCTTGAGGTGGTAAATGTTGAGGATATGGCGGGTGTTGAACAGATGATAAATCTTATCTAACGGTTCCGGCGGGTATTATGAGGTGATTAACGGATGTAACCCATCTGTCGGATAGAGTCAGGTCACAATCCGGCAGATGCCGGATTGTGACCTGACAGGACACAGTATAACGACTATTACTTACCCCCGTTAACGTCGGTTTGAATCCCCGTTAGAAGTCATCTCCCGACTCAGCCTACTTTTCAAGCGCTATCAGCAGCGCAAGCTTCTTCTTTTCATTCAGAGAAAGGACATGGTTGATAAGCCGGAGGTCCACCTCACTCAGCACGGTAGGTTCGGCTTTAGGTCTACGATAAGCCTCCCACAGTTTGACAGCCTTTTTTGCAGCGGGTTTTCTTCCGCGCTTTGCGGCAGCGGGCTTTGCCTTACGCTTGGCTGCAGCGGGTTTAACTGCGCGTTTCTTTGCCGGTTTGGCGGCTTTAGGGCGGGGAGCCGGCTTGGGTTTGGGTGCGGCAGCTTCAGCGCCGGGACCCTTCTCCAGCAGCGCCATAATGCGCTCGAACTTCTTCTTCTGAGGCTTGGTCTGACCCAGTTCAAGCCTGGTTATAGTCCTCAAATGAACACCGGTCAGATCGGCCAGTTTCTTTCGTGACCAGCCATGCTTCTCGCGTAAAGGTTTGATCCGGGAGGTATCTTCAGCCATAATGTCCTCTCTTTATAACGTGTGATGATACGAATTTGTGGTCAAAGCGTTAAAGCGGCCAAGGAAAATTGCAAGGCTGCAATGTCTGTAGGTCGACTTAATTTAAGCCTGAGAATGTAGTTTGTCAATAGATATTGTCCTGTCCATACATTTTGTAACGTCTTATTATTAATCAGGGCACTTTAGAGTAGACACTTGTCGGACCGGCGAAGCAGTCTGTCCGAGAATTGCTTTTGGGTTGCTCTGCGGCAAGGCGCACGCCCCCAGCTTTTCCTGACTTTCGTCAG
>MWJR01000249.1 GCA_002127415.1 Calditrichaeota bacterium AABM5.125.24 | reverse complement strand
GAATCCTCGGCTTCTGACTTCTCCTGCTTTTCGACGCGAGAGGACTCCTTTACCTGGTCGAGCCCCAGCATCTCCTGCGCTGTCTGTACAGACATGACTCCCATCTGAACCAGCGAAACGATATCCTTGATGTCCCACGACATGTCAATCAGTGTACCCTCTTTCGTGCGATTAGACTTTTCGACATCGGGATTTAAGTCCATCTTGGTCTGGATAGTGTTCTTGGAAATCAGGTTGCGGTCGTAAAGTTCGATCAGCAGTTTCTTGACTTCGATCTCGTTGGTCAGGTCAACATCGGAGAAGATGTATTGGATTTTCTTCTCGGTATAGCCTTTCATCTCCTTCCAGTCGTCGAAAATCCAGTCGAGTATCTCGCGTGCGACCTGCTTGATCTCCTTCAGCATGATTACCATCTTCTGGAAGGCGATGGAGGCGGTTGCGAAGTTCGGTCCATCTCCTGTGACGAGGGATTTCGCCACGCCGAGGGCGACGATGATGTCCTCTTTGACCTCCTTGACCTTGTCTTCGGTGTTTAAGACCTGCCCCTCTGTGCCATAAGTCTCTGCTCGTACATAGAACGGCACGACCAGACCCGACTTCAAATCCATCTTATTGATCTGATCGCGGATGGTCGAAATCATCTTCTGGGTCGGCATAATCACCTTGTCGCCGTATTTCCCGCCGACGAGTATAAACCGCAGGGGAGTCGTCCAGCGCTTGGCAATAGCACGCTGCGCTCGGCGATAGTCACGCAAGAGTTCAATTGACTCGAACGCCGGTGTCACCATCGAGTTGCCTCGTGCCGAGAACTGGGGTGCATTCCATTTGCGGTGAATAAGCTGATCGAGTGGGAGTTCAATTTCATCGCCGGTGGAGCCGCTTTCGGTTTCCGGCTTCTGAATCGCCTTGATCAATTCTCCCCCCTCAAATTCGAAATCGACGGAGGGTGGATTAATGCAAGTCAATTTGACGATATCGTTATGCTCGCCCTTGGAGGCTTTCCCATTCGAGCCATAACGCTTATAACCGATGCACTCACCCTTCACCAATAACTGCAGGATCATGTCCTTGAGGAAGCGATTCACATTGAGCGTATTGAACAACTGCGTGCCCTCACTTCGCACCGACTCATCATCTGAGGTGATCTTCACCTGGTCACCAATGGCGAACGTCCGCCAGGTATTGATGGTGTTGGATACGATCGGTTCTTCGCAATAATATTCCCATGCCTTGCGTGCCCGTTCCTTCCAGTCGGAGGGAATACCCTTAATCTCATACTCGGAGCTGAAAACACCGGAAGCGATGTTCGCTGCAGTGCCCATGATTTCGGGATCGACCACAATCGCATTGATCGCCCCCAAGTTTTCAACCTCATCTCCCCGCGATGGGGGTGTTTTCGTATCGGTCTTCATTATACCTGTCCGCTTTTGAGTTGCCGAATCCTGCCTATAACCCAACCCACCCGATCGCCATATTTCAGGTTAAGGTTAGATCATTGTTCATCAACGCCGCCTTGGCGCTTCCATCCGCATTCTTGAAGGCGAGGTAGTATTTTCCCTGCGCAACAACGTGATAGATGAACAAGTCACCGATCTCGTAATCGACATTGCAAGCCAAAGTGGTCTCGATTGGCAGTTTTAGACCGCATGTCTTCCCGGCGTTGTTGATATGCAGCGCAGGATCAGACGACCCGTCGGGCGCCACCAATTTGCTGTGCCGGTGCAAGTCATCGACAATGGAATTGTCACCCAGCCGTTCCAGAGCGGCTTCCGAGATGGGCATGTCGCTCTGACCGTCCATGTCAATAATAGTTCTGTCCATTGTATCATCCTCTGCTCGTCTTTCTGAATGTTTCGAAGATTATTTGAGTCGTTGAATCCTGTCCATGACCCAGTCAACCCGGTCGCCGTTGATATGTTCATAAGCAGAGTTCCACCTCTGCGGGAACAGAATCCCCTTACCCTGACCGTGTCTTTCGAAGGCTTCGATGTTGTGATCCGAGTCATCGATAAGAATACATCGAGACGCGCTCATCAGATACTTGCATCGGGTGATGGTGAAATCCCTGAAACCCTTGCCAAACCTGTCTTTAAGCCACAGCATCTTTCCCGCTGCGCTATGAGAGCTGTCCGTCGGCGAGGTGACGAAGTAAACGCGTCCCAATCGCTGGAGTTCGGTGTAGAGCCTCTCAAACCAAGGGTACGCCTCAAGTCCGCGCCAGAATTCCACGCCCTGACGGTGGATAACTTCCCAGAACTCCTCATCGCCGATGCCCAGCACCTTGGTGATATCGTATTCGCCCGCCGGCCAACTCCCCTCGTCGAAATCGCGCCCATGCACCCGGCATGCAGCCTCTACGAAACCAACGCAAACCCCGTCAAGGTCCAAGTATAAAATCACGACGACTCCGGTCCGGTAACGACTTCCGCAGATTCAGGTTTGTCCTTAGAGCCCGGCGCGAAAACGAGCATCGTCGCTAGGCAGGGAAGCTGATAAGTCTCCTGCTGATCTTCCTTCCAGAAATCCACGCGGACGTTCTGTTGAAGCAACACTATTGTCCCAGATGGATAGCGGATGATATTGAAGAAATTGATCCGCTCGCCGTTCTCATCGACCACCCACACCGTCCGCTCATTGCCATCGGCAGGGACGCAGATCGTGGGTTGAAGTTCTTCCACCATTATTCTTCCCTCGTTTAGTTTAATCGTAGAGGAAGCAGCGTTTCTCTTCCTCTGGTCGCAGATCGAGATGGATAAAGACTTTCGCCACCCCGATTCCATTAAAGCCCAGCATTCCCGCCAGGCGAATGATCTCCCCGCGAAACTCGCTGTCAACGCAGGAGATATCCACTGCCAGCCCTTTCAGATGCCATGAGCCGGGTTTTCCGCCGCTCTCGCGGTTGTGAGTTTCACACCGGGCTCCGGAGGTAACCGACAGCGGTCGGTCGAGCATGCGCCGCAGCGCCTCCAGACGCACCAGCAGCTCCGACGAGACCGTCTTCTGGCAGCCGCAATGGCAGTCCATCTCACGGTCGCTGAAATGTGTGTTGATGATTTTGTTTGCCATTTAATATCCTTTCAGAAAATGGGATTCGTCGCCATGGGCGCGACGTAGACTTCTTCATAGTGTGGATCGAGCCCTTCCAGCTTCTCCATTTCCCGCCGCAGGAAAGCACAGCGAGTCGAGTCCACGATGTGATCGTTGCCCTTTGAATACACCACACGTCCGTTCTGCAAAGTGTAAGTGTGCGTGGTAAACTCGTTCTCGATGTCGATGTCATCGATGGGGAAGATTGCCTTACGCTTTGCAAGCGCCCGGTTGATCAGGGCGGTCATATATTCCTTCGTCCGCTTGCGGACCGGCTTGGTGTCATCATCATAACCGATAACCGTCGCCCCACCGAAGTCGAAGCCACGCACCTTCGTCTCGAAGTCCTGCCCGCGGAACTTGTCCAGATTCTTCAAATCCTGAACCACCGACAGCCCGTTGCCGCCGTTGTCGATCCCGATCCCGCGCGGGTTGTAGTAACGGTCGATCAACGCAATGGCTTCCGCCAGTGCAGGATAAGCCACATGTTCGGCACGCAGGCGAAACACCAGCCTCAACACTCCATCCTCGTCTTCACGCCAGACCGTTACTTCGGATGGATCGTTTGTATATCCGGTATCTGCACCGACCCAGAACAGTCCGTCCTCCGGCGCCAGGCACATCAGCAGGTCTAATCGATCCCGGACCTCCTCTTCGGAGTCGCAATCGGAAAGCTCCTCGCCGGGGATACGAACAGCTCGGTAACCATCATAAACCTTCTGACACAGCTTGAACTGCTCGTGGTTGAACGCGCCATAGGACGGTCGTCCATGCTCGCCCAGCACTTCATGCTGAAAGCCCGGAGTATCCCGCCCGCCGTAGAAGTCCGCCAGCTCCTGTTCGCGTTCCTCCGTCCAGTTAGGGTTGAGAGATGACGGCCAACGGAATGACTTCCAACGCTTCTTTTCTTTCGTTAACCGGTAATAAGTCGTATCCCGCAGCCCGTTTGGATTTGAGTATAACCTGAATCGCCCTCCGGCATTTAGACACTGCCTGACCGCCCGCCAGGCTTGTTCTGGAAGCCAGGCAGCTTCGTCCACCCATACCCGGTCGACGTGCAGTGAACGGAACGCTTTACCGTAGTCCCCGCCCGGTCGGAAGTAAAGAACTGTTCCCGATATGAACTGGGCTTTGAAATAGGGTTTGCGGATGATCGCCACATGACCTGACTTATTGATCGCTATCGCCGACATCAGATCGGGATTCTCTCCCAGTTGAAACTCAAACTCATCGATCAGAGTATCCAAATGTCCTTGGTGCGGAGCAGCCACTAATCCGCTGCCACCCTTGGTTGTGAAAGCATAGTGCAACAGGTCTGTGACGATGCAGACCGACTTGCCCACATCCCGTCCGTCCTGGTGAATGATATTCTTCGACCGGCAGCGCAGATCCTCCTTCTGGTGATCCCAGAAGCGACGTGAACTGCCGTTCCGGTTGTGTAGAAACAGTTCGCCCCACTTCACGGGATCGGTCAGAATCCTGAAAAGCGTCTTCTCATCGCGCTGCGATAATGCCGATAAATCTTTCTTCTTTTTCACCTTCATTACGTCACATTTATAATCATTTGCCTTGACTTTCAATCACATAAACTGCACTGTTGGAACGGCAATTATTAAGCCTAATCCAAGTAAGAACAGGAGATTATCATGACGCGAGATCATTTTATCAGCTGGGCTGAATCCCAAGGTTACCAATTCGATGATCAGGGACACCTGCTTAAGAAACTTTCGAACGGTGTTCTTATGCGATTCCGGATAATTCGAGGGATCGTGCATCAGGAGACCCGATACAACGAAGAGTTAGACCTCTGGCAATCCATAAGCCACGGTAAACTGTCAGAGTTAAACATCAGTAAAGACAATCTAATCAAGGGTTTAACACCCGCTATTAGGGAAACGAACTCATGACGAAACAAGAA
>MWJR01000360.1:4461-17318 GCA_002127415.1 Calditrichaeota bacterium AABM5.125.24 | reverse complement strand
TAAACCTGTCCAGCGAGCTGGACAGGCCACCCAGTCGACATTAATCATAATACAAGATTAAATTGCACCCCTTAATACCTCTATAAATCTTATCAATATCTGTTAGAGGATTCCAGCTTTCAAGTCTGTCCAAGAATGGCGAAATAGGTTTTGTCACTGCGAGCGTAGCGAAGCAATCTTTCCCATAATCAGCAGTTTAAGGATTGCTTCGTCACTTCGTTCCTCGCAATGACACCATTCTTGGACGGACTGCTACGCCGGAATGACGATTGGAGGTTACCCATTCGAAACAGTGAAGAACCCTGTTTGTCCTACGGAATGGATTCAAAATCCAAGGTATTAAAATAATCATCCACTGTTTCAGCACGTCGTATTAATTCAACACTGCCATTCTCACACAAAAGCAACTCAGCAGAACGCAGTTTGCCATTATAATTAAAGCCCATTGCATGACCATGCGCACCTGTATCATGAACGACGAGAATATCACCTAATTCGATTTCAGGCAAGGGACGATTTATTGCCAATTTATCATTGTTCTCGCAAAGTGAACCGGTAATGTCGTAGATATGATCGTGCGGTTGTTCTTCTTTTCCCATTACTGAAATATGATGATAAGCGCCATATAGCGCCGGACGCATAAGGTCTGCCATTGTTGCATCCACTCCAACAAACTTCTTATAGGTATCCTTGATGTGCTGAACCCTGGTGACAAGATAGCCAAAAGGTCCTGTGACCAATCGTCCGAACTCGGAATAGATTTTCAATTTGCCTAATCCCTCCGGTGACAGCATTTTAAGGTGTAGTGAAGTAATTCCCTGCCCGAGCAGGGTAAGATCCATGGGATGTTGGTCGGGATGATAGGGGATACCTATTCCACCCCCGATATTAATGTATTCAAGCGTAATCCCCAGTTGTTTTTTCACCTCCAGGGCAAGCTGGAAAAGGATACGGGTGGTTTCGACAAAGTAATTAGGATCGAGTTCGTTCGAAGCAACCATTGTGTGTAATCCAAACCGTTTTACTCCTTTTCTTCGTAATGTTTCATATGCCTCAAAAACTTGGTCACGTCTCATCCCAAACTTGGCTTCAGTAGGTGTCCCGATAAATCTGTCACCCTGCTTCAGATTTCCAGGATTGTATCGGACACAAATGTTTTCAGGTAACCCGGCAGTTTCCTCAAGACAGGCGATATGGGTGATATCATCAAGATTGATTATTGCTCTCAGCGCGCGTGCTTCGCGGAATTCCTCCATAGATGTATTATTTGAGGTGAACATGATGGTTTCACCTTTTAGTCCCATACGTTCTGCAAGAATAAGTTCAGTTAAAGAGCTGCAATCCAATCCGAAACCCTCTCTAACGAGTAGGTTCAAAATGTGTGGATTCGGACATGCTTTCACTGCGAAATACTGCATATAACTCGGAAGCGGTTTAAATGCTGATATTAATCGCTTTGCATTTGTAATTATCCCTGCTTTATCGTAGATATAGAATGGAGTTGGATAGCTGTCAGCGATTTTCAGCAACTGTTCTTGAGTGAAAGGAATTTGCTTACTAAGCATGAATAGTGTCTCTGTTTTGAGTATTAATGTTTGATGACTTCATTGCTACCGGTTGTTGAAGGTCATAAAGACAGTTGTGAAGTTGTTGAATACAGGTTGTCACATTTTCATCATCCACCACGAAACTGATGTTGGCACGCGACATTCCTTGCGATATCATTATAACTTCTATATGGGAGTTGTTCAAAGTTACGAAGACCTGCTGAAGAATACTGGTAGTTTGTGAAACATGTCCAATCAAGCTGATGATTGCTTTTCCTGAAAGAATATTGACGCGTGAAAACTTTTCAAGGCGGTCTTTTAGCTGTGGGAGACTGTGTGCTTCATCCAGGCTCAGTGAAACGCTTACCTCGCTTGTCGCCATAAGATCTACAGACAACTTTAAGTCGCGAAATATCTCAAATACGCGCGCCAGAAAACCATATTGGCCAACCATATCGAGAGAGGTGATATCCACCAGAGTAACATTTCGTTTACTCGTGATCGCTTTTATGCCAGGTGATTCATCGGGCAAACCAAGAACTATGGTAGTGCCATGCCTGTCGGGAGCAGCAGTGTTTTTTATACTGATAGGGATACCATTGTCCCAGGCGGGTTTAATCGAACTAGGATGCAGGATTTTAGAGCCGAAAAAGGCCAGCTCCGAAGCTTCCTGAAAACTGATCAAGGGCACATGTTTTGCGCTATTTACCTTCTTGGGATCTGCAGTCATTATTCCATCAACATCCTTCCAGTATTGGATTTCATTCACCTTTAGGGCCGCACCAATCAGAGAGGCTGTCAAGTCACTGCCATTGCGTCCCAGGGTAGTAATTTTACCGTCGCACTTCCTGGCAATGTAGCCGGTGATTACAGGGATTGGAGATTCTGCTGCTGTGACCTTGTGAAGGCAGTTATAAATGCGATTAAGCAAGTCCGGGTTATTTAAAACGAGCTTATCACTGATTTCGATGAATCCTACATCCCATGCATCGTAGGAGACAGACGGCAAACCGCGATCATTAAGTAAAGCTGCCAGGAGTTTTGCCGCAAGGCGTTCACCGATACTGAGTAATTGCCCCTCGAGCATGTCGGCTCGATCCATGTTAAAAGAAATTCTTAAAAGCACTGAATTCAATTCATCCCATAAATCGTTCCATCCTTCGGGTTGAGTGACTATTCCAAGTTCATCAAGGATACTATCATGCCTTTCCCGGATCATACAGATGTCAGCATGGCCTGCTAAAGCATGTTCCTTTAGCTGAAGCAGATCATCTGTTGTTCCTCCCAGGGCAGAGATAACAACCACTGGGTGGCGGTCACGATTTTCTTCAATGATTTCAGCAACGTTTTTAATGTTGCCGGAATTCGTCAGTGAGCTTCCACCAAACTTCATCACGATCATGTGTGGGTATCCCATTTAATGTAAAATGAAAAAACAAGGTTCTTCTCTGAATTGTGTGGGTAATGGTTGTTAAGAGTGCCGCCTAAGTGTCCTCACGTGATGGCAGAACAGTGTCCCCTGAGGACAGGTTACACCACACATTGGCAAGAACTATCAAACATCCGGGTGACAGGTGTCCCGCGGGCAGCTTTGCTATCCGTGTTTCGCGGCGTCAGGTTCTCAACCTGACGCCATTTTCCGGCCGGGGCCAAGAACCCGGCTCGGCGGAACCCCCGAACCTTCGTGATGTCAACGTTGCAATGTAGGCTGAACCTATTGAACACGGGTAGCGGAGCTGCACGGGACACGGGTTTGACTGCTTCAACCCACACAAAATAGCGAATAACCAAATACAGCAAACGGGCGGTATCCGCCCGTTTGTTGTGGTGACAGGTCTTCAGCTGACCGAGGGTTTACCGGGCGGCGCTGACCTTCTCGGCCAGCACCTTAAACGCACCGTGGTCGCGAACGGCCATATCGGCCAGAAGTTTGCGGTCGATCTGTATGTCTTGCAGCGTCAGCCCATGGATGAACTTCGAGTAGCTGAGTCCATACTCCCGGCAGGCGGCATTAATCCGCATAATCCAGAGTCGGCGGAAATCACCGGGACGCTTGCGCCGGTGGGCATAGCTGTATTGGCCGGCTCTGTGGACTGCGTCGCGCGCCGTGCGCAGCGAGCGGCTGCGGGCTCCGTAGTAACCGCGAGCCTGTTTGCGGATCTTCTTGCGGCGTCGATGGGATGCGACGCGGGCTCTGGCTCTGGGCATACTCCCCCCGTTACCTTAAAATTAACCTTTTCACGCGACGGGTGTCCGTCGAATCAACCCGGCCGGCCTGGCGCAGACGACGCTTCCGGCTGCGGGGCTTGCTGGTGAACAGATGGTTGGCGTAGGCGTGTTCGCGTTTTATCTTACCCGTGGCGGAGACCCGGAAACGCTTCATCGCCGCACGGTTCGATTTCATTTTTGGCATTGAAAATCCTGGTTTTCTGTTGATAGTCCCTTGATAAGAACCGGTTAAAAAGTTAGTTTAGTCGGCAGGTCGGGCGCGATGAATCGCGCCCCTACCAACATTTCACTCAGGCACTCAGGCACTATTTCTTCTTAACCAGCACCATCGACAGGTTATTGACCCCCTCGAGCTTGGTTCCCCCTTCAGGGTGGGCGATATCCGACAGCTCGGTGGCCAGTCGGGTCAGGACCTCCTCGGCCAGGTCCCTCCGTGTGACCTGACGCCCGCGCATAAACAGCATCGCCTTCACCCGATGACCACTCTCGATGAATCTCCGCGACGCGGCTAACTTGACCTGAAAATCGTGCTCGTCGATGTTAGGGCTGAGCTGGATCCTCTTCAGGTGGACGATATGCTGTTTCTTGCGAGCATCTTTCTGTTTCTTGGTGAGCTCGTAACGGTATTTACCGTAATCAATTATCTTGCACACCGGCGGCTTCGCCATGGGGGCGATCTCGACCAGATCAAGCCCCTCCTCCTCAGCGAAAGTCCGTGCCTCGCGCAAACTGACGATCCCTGCCTGACTCCCATCGGCCCAGATTAACCTCACCCGGTTGGCGGTGATCTCCTGGTTCACGCGTGGATTCTTATCCTGTTCCTTCGTGTCGCTCCTCTATTTTTTGTCAGGAGGCAGCCCCGACGACGCTCACCTGCGCGCCCGGAAACCCGATACCGGTGTTGAAGGCAACAACACCGCTCAACACTGCCTCATTCTGTGACCGCCGGGCTGTCCCCCGCGGCTTCGCTATGCATCTGCTCAATAAGACTTTCTATACTCTGAACGCCCAGATCGCCCTGATGACGCCTGCGCAGCGACACTTTCCCGTCCGCCGCTTCGCGAGCGCCGACGATAAGCATATAGGGAATCTTTAGCAGTTCGGCGTCCCGGATCTTCCGTCCGATCTTCTCGGCGCGTCCGTCGATCCGACAGCGGAACCCGGCTCCGCTCAGACGCTCCGCAACATTCTCGGCGGCAGGGTGTTCGTCGTCGGTTATCGGCAGCACCACCGCCTGCTCCGGAGCCAGCCAGAGCGGGAAATCGCCACCGTAATGCTCAATCAGGATCCCCACGAACCGCTCCATTGATCCCAGGATGGCCCGGTGGATCATTACCGGAGTGTGCGGCTGGTTATCGGGGCCGATGTATTCGAGCTGGAACCGCTCCGGGAAGTTGAAATCTATCTGCACCGTGCCGCACTGCCATCGCCGCCCCAGGCAATCGAGGATGTGGAAGTCTATCTTGGGGCCGTAGAAGGCCCCTTCACCTTCGTTAATCTCAAACTCGGAGCCCTCCCCTTTCAATGCGTCTGTTAGCGCATTCTCGGCTCGGTCCCACATCTGGTCGGTGCCGATCCGGTCGAGAGGGCGGGTGGAGAGCTCGACCTCCACCTCGGTGAGCCCGAAGCGGGCGTATATCTCGTAAACCAGCCGGACCACACCTCTGATCTCATCCACCAGCTGCTCCGGTGTGCAGAATATGTGTGCATCGTCCATAGTGAACCCGCGCACCCGGAACAGCCCGTGCAGGGTGCCGGATTTCTCGTAGCGGTGGATGATTCCCAGTTCGGCGGCTCTCCACGGCAGTTCTCGGTAGCTCCACTGCCGCTCTCCGAACATCAGCACGGTCCCGGGGCAGTTCATCGGCTTGACCGCAAACTCCTGGTCCTCCTGGGAGGTGAAATACATATTGCCGCGATAGTGATCCCAGTGACCTGAACGCTCCCAGAGGCCCCGCGACAGGATTATGGGGGTGCGAACCTCGGCATATCCGTGCCGTCTATGAGCTTCTCGCCAGTATTCCTCGACTGCATTTAGCAGCACAACCCCTTTCTGATGCCAGAACGGCGTTCCCGGCGCTTCGGGGTGGAAGCTGAACAGTCCGAGCTGTCTGCCGATAAGCCGGTGGTCACGCTTCCTGGCCTCCTCGAGCCGCTGCAGGTGTTCGGCAAGCTGCTCGGCGGTCGGGTAGGCGGTGCCGTAGATCCGCTGCAGCATCGGGTTGCGCTCGTCACCACGCCAGTATGCCCCGGTCAGGGACAGCAGCCTGAAATGCTTGATCAGACCGGTCGATGGCAGATGCGGCCCGCGACACAGGTCGGTGAACTCACCCTGGCTGTAGACCGAGATTCCTTCGTTCAGCCCCCGGATCAGTTCGAGCTTGTAATTCTGCCCCTCGCGACTGAACAGCTCACGCGCCTCCTTCGGGGTCATCTCAGCGCGTGTTATCGGCTGATCGGCCTCGGCCAGGCGCCGCATCTCGTCCTCGATCCGCGGAAGCTCCTCCGATGAGATAGGCTGGCCGAAGTCGAAGTCGTAGTAGAAGCCGTCCCGGATAGCCGGACCGATGCCGAGCTTGACATCCGGATAGAGCCTCTTGACCGCCTGCGCCAGCAGATGGGCGGCGGAATGCCAGAATATCTTCAGCGCCTGTGGTGAGTCGAGCGTGAGCAGCCGGTAATGACCACCCTGCTTAATCGGATCCTCAATGCCTAAAAGCTCGCCGTCCACCTCAGCGCCGATTGAACCTTCAGGGAAGTCGGTCAGCGCCTCGCGCAAGGGAGTTCCAGCTTTGACGCCCGGCGCTCCTTCAGCAGAGATCTCTATGTCGATATATTCGTCCGGCATTTACTTTAGATAATATCAGGCTCCGGGCTGCAGGCTCTATTTACAATCACACTGCCTTTAACCTGAAGTCCGAAGCCTGAGCAGGTGGGCGATACTGGAGTTGAACCAGTGACCTCTTGCATGTCACGCAAGCGCTCTAACCAAGCTGAGCTAATCGCCCGGATTAGGCTTTTGGCTTTGGGCTTTAAGATATCCAAATGGGTAGGGGCGGCATTTATGACGCCCGAAATTGGCGCGACAGGCCTGTCCCTGCGAATCCCTGCTTCCGCAGGGACAGGAGCAGGGATCGCACCCCTACCTGCACATCTTAACCCTGAGCCTAAGGCTTAATCTTGTGCCGGGGGTCGAAATCGATTGTTCAAACGTGCCGTCGGGCGCCCTCACCCGACGGTCTTAAGGCTGCCGGGTGAGGACGCATGGCAGCACTTCTGCACCATACCGGCGCCAGCTTCGTGCTGGATATCTCTCTGGATAAATGAGCCGTCCACCAGTTTCCCGAACTTCGGCAACCGGAACACCCTGAATATAAAACCGGTATGCCCATAAATCAAGTGAACAGGTGTGCAGATGAGCCGCTTAGATATAATGACGGCAACTACTTAGCTGCTGTCGCAACACAGTTCAATATTCAGTCCACCGTCGGTTGACCTCATTCTTAAGACAATGCAGCATCATAAATTGCGATACAATTTCATCATATCCTATATGAAGACCAGCACTTGCTTATAAAAGTATGAATAGGTATATTGTGGATACACAACCTCAGGTAGTAAAACCTTCAGGTAGGTAGCGGCTACCATTACGTGTCTTTTCAACAAGGTCTTGGATCGGAGGATAATAATGTTGAGGCCCCTGGTTTATGGGTCGGTGATTCTGTCGGCCTGCCTTCTTCCCGGTCTTTCAATAGCTGCTGAGACGGCGACCGATCCCGAAGCTTTGGGATCGAGAGATGTGGCAGTGGTGGCTGTCACCCGGGATGACGCCGCCGCCACCCGCCTTACTATAGAGGTTCCCGACATCGACATCCAACGTGTAGGTTGGGTGCAACCCAACACGGGGTTTGTGGGCGAGGCCGTTAGCCGGGTGGACGCCGGTCTTGAGCTCACCACCCCTATCGAGGGGTGGCCCGAGCTGCCGATGATCTCACGAGCGGTTCTGGTTCCGCCCACCGCCGGGGTCAGGCTTGTGGTTCACGATGTCGAGTCCCGCCTCGAAGAGAACTACACGCCGTTCATTACCCCGCTACAGGATGGGACCGCCGATCCCTCTGTTACGGGCGAGCCTTCCCGGGAATACCTGGACTACGACGGCTTCTGGCCGCCGGAGCCTGTTGTTATGGGTGAGCCCGCCATCCTGCGCGGGCACAGGATCGTCCGGGTCAGCGTCTTCCCTATGCAGTTCAACCGCGCCACCGGCCGGATGAGGTTCAACGACCGTGTAGATTTCGAACTGGTTTATGAGGGTGAGGGAAGGAACATCGTCCGTAACCCGGCGCGCCCGCGGCCATCCCTGTATATCCACAATATCCTCCGCTCTTTAGTCGTCAACCCGCCCGAGACCCCGAGCCGCGACGATCTGCAGAGCGGCTCCTACCTGTATATCGTTCCCGATGTCAATGGTGTGGACGATGCAATTGAGCCGCTGCTGGAATGGCGCAGGCGTCAGGGACACAGGGTCGTCGTCGAAGAGGTCCATAACCACGCCAGTCAGAATACCATACGGGACCTGATCCAGAACGCCTATGATGAGTGGGAGGTTCCTGTGGAGTTCGCAGCGCTTGTCGGTGATGCCGACGGTTCGATCAGTCTATCGGCTTCGGGTTATGGCGATTATGCCTATTCGCGAACCGACGGCAATGATCCCCTCCCTGACGTTGCAGTGGGCAGGTTATCGGTCAGCTCGGTGAATGAGCTCCGCCGGGTCGTGAACAAGCTGGTCACCTACGAATCCGATCCGTATATGGACGATACCGACTGGTTCCTGCAGGGCTCAGTTGTGGCCGGTTCCGCCAAAAATGGGCTGGGAACAGTCCTGGTGGCTAAATACGTCCGCAAGGAGCTACTCCATATCGGCTTCACCGAGGTCAGGCACTGGTATCATACCGAGAACGGGAATATCAGCGGCAGCCAGCCGTTTCTTACCGAATGCCTCGATTGGGGAATATCAGTGCTGCATTATCGCGCCTTCGCGTCTATGAATAGCCTGAATCAGCAAGTGATCCGGGACCTGCCCAACGATGAAGGCCGCTGGCCGGCGGTGCTTGCCATATCCTGCAACACCGGCGATTACGTCGGCGAAAATAGTTGCTCCGAGGCCTTTTTTCGTGCCGAGGGTGGGGGCATCGGCGCCATCGGCACTGCCACCCCCGGAGCCAGTACCAGTCCGCCGTTTAATAATATGATGGCCGGTGGTGTGTGGAAGGGGATATACAAGGACAAACTTTACGCTTTCGGATGGGGCTTGAACTCAGGAAAGTGTGAGCTCTGGAAGGCATATGACGGTTTCAACTACAGTGTCTTCGGCGCTACATATATGAACTTTATGGAGTGGAACAACCTGATGGGCGACCCTGGCACCCACATCTGGACCGGGGTTCCCCGCCCGATTACAGCGACCTATGATGACAGCCTCATCCTGGGGTGTAACCGTTTCACGGTTCAGGTGGACGATGAGGAGGGGATCCCTGAGCCGGACGCCCTGGTCTGTTTATATAAGCCGGACGAGCTGCACCTGACCGCCTACACCGACTCGGGCGGTCTGGCTGAATTCTACATCCCTTCCGATACGCTGAGTGAAGGGGAGTTGATGGTCACCGTGACCAAGCATAACGTCTATCCTCACCTCGCTTCGGTGACGGTAGAGGAGGAGGAGTATTTTATCGGCGCCTCGGAATGGAACATCGACGATGGTGAGGACGGCATCCCAAATCCGGGTGAGATCATAGAGATCGCCGTTCAGTTGACCAACCTCGGCGCCCGTGTTCCTGAGGGGCCGTTGACAGTGGAATTTGAGTCCCTTTCACCCTGGGCGGAGGTGACCAGCGAGCCGGTTGAGGTCGAGGATGTTCCCGATGTGAATGAATCAGTCCAGGTGCCCGTAACGGTGGAGATCGACTCCAGCGCTCCGGATGGCGAGGCGGTTCTGATCACAGTCAATACCAGCGATGAGGAGACCGCCTGGAACTCGCTGGTGGCGCTTGAGATTGAGTCGCCACGGATGGCGATTTTCGCGATCGACATTGAGGGTGGTGAGTTGGATCGCGGGGAGATCAGGGAGATCGAGGTCGAGGTTGCCAATATCGGTCGGAAGCTGATTCCCCGGTTCGAGGTTACCTTCCGGTGCGAGAGTGACGTGGTGAGCTTTGTGGATTCCAGCGCTGAGTATGCGGCGCTCAGCCACGGTTGTTCAGCCACAGCCGCAAACGGGCGCATCTTCATCAGCACCGACCTCTATGCGATTCCGGGGATGGATGTCACCCTGTGGATGAACGTGGAGGCCGAGAACGGCTTCCGGGATACCACCTCCCATGTCATAACCTTGACCGATCCTGTTGTGACCGACCCGTTCGGGCCCGACGGTTACGGCTATGTCTGTTTCGATTCGGATGACGATGCGTGGGAGATGGCGCCGGAGTATGAGTGGGTCGAGATCGATCCCGATGAGGACGAAGATTTCCGCGGTGAGAACACGGGACTGCGCGATACCGGTGACAATCAGGACAAGAGCACGGTGGTTGACCTTCCCTTTGAATTCCAGTATTGCGGAGAGGTCTTCGACCGGCTTACCATCTGCACCAATGGCTGGGCGGCCTTCGGCAACCAGGCGGAGCTGGCGGCTTTCCGCAACCGCCGAATCGCCCAGTCACTCGGCCCCAACGCCCATCTCTGCGCCTTCTGGGACAATCTCACCACCGGCCGAATCTTCACCTGCTATGACGAGGATGGTGCGCGGTTCATTGTGGAATGGAACGATATGAGGCGTCTGGGGGGCGGCGACCATGAAACCTTCGAGCTTATCCTCTACGACATCCGTGAACATCCCACCTACAGCGGCGACGGGATCATCGTTTTCCAGTATAAGGAGGCTCGCAACGGCGGCACCCCGGCTCGCAACGACACCCCTTACTGCACTATCGGCATCAGCAACCTGGATGACTCGGACGGGCTTGAATACACTTACTGGAACCAGTATCACCCCGGCGCCAAGCGTATTGAGGACGAGTTTGCCATCAAGTTCACCACCGCCACCCAGTTCATCACCGGGGTGCTGACCGGGACGGTGCTTGACGCCTACACCGGGGAGCCCATCCCGGGCGTCTCGATCGCCACCTCCCGGGGCTTCCGGGCGGTTACAGACGTGAACGGGGTCTATAAGATAGACCGGATCCTGATCGGGGAGGGCTATATAGTCACCGCTTCAGACCAGGGCTACAATGATTCTACCTGGGTCGGTGAGGAGGGTGAGGGCTTCACGATCGTTGAGGGCGAGACCCTGACCGTCGATTTTGGCCTTCTGCATCCTGAGTTCAACATCGACACCACCTGGTTTGATTTCCGGCTGCCGCCTGAGGACAGTACCTATGCCGAGATCAGGCTCTCCAACGACGGCAACGGCATCCTGTGGTTCAGCAGCAGGTTTGTGTATGTACTCGACCAGCAGGTTGACCTGCCGGAAGGGGAGGGGCGTGGATCGCCGCGCAGGGCAGACCGCGACGATCCGGACGAGATGTGGGACCCGCTGCTGAACTGGAACGTCACCGACACCACCGGGGACTTCAGGATAATGGGGATTGCCTTTGTCCGGGATCACTGGGTAGTTTCTGGTGGCAATAATGTGGAAGATGACAACTATTTCTACACCTTCGACCGGTGGGGTGGCTATCTGGGACGTTCCTTGCAGTCTGTCGAGGGTAAATACGGTATCAAGAATATGGTATTTCATAACGGTTATATCTATTGTGTCTCATCTGATCCTTATGTTATATTGAAGGTGGACCCGGAGAGCTATGAGGAGGTTGGCAGGATATTGCTCCAGGGAGTCGATGATCTTCATCAGCTGCAGAGCATAGCCGTCGGGGCTGAAGACCATTTCTTCGTGACCGGCATCACCGGGCGCATATACGAGCTCGAGCTGGTTGATGAAACGAGAGCGGTCATGGTTCAGACCTTCAACCTCACCGATCCCCGGACAGGAGAGAATATGCGGAAATACGGTCTGGCGTGGTTCCGCGACGATCCGGATGGATACAATCTCTACATTATGTGCAAGATGGATAACTATAATCCTGACGTGTCCATCTTCAAGATGAATCCTACCAGCGGCGAGGTTCGCTTCCTGACCGACCTGGGCTTCTTCGGGGAGGGTTTCGACGGCAGGGGGGGCATCTGCATCACTCCAAAGTGGAACAACCTGGTGTGGGCATTTGCTGCGGTTCTGGACAGCTCCGGCCCCGACTGGGTGGGGGTGTTTGAGTTGGGGCACAACTCCAGCTGGATCGACTACCGCCCACGTGTGGATACGCTCTATGCCGGGGAGTCGCAGACAATTTCCATTGACATCACGGCCGCCGACCTCGATACCGGCAGCTACGGGGTGATCATCGAGTTCACCCACAATGCGTTGCTTGACGAGGGGCTGACTATGATACCGGTGGACCTGTGGGTGGGGTATGATAAGGGCTCCGGTGAGCTTCTGTTGCCGCTGGAGTACAGTCTGGAGCAGAACTGGCCCAATCCGTTCAATCCCACTACCGGCATAGGATACAGTCTGAAGGTCTCCGGTCTGACCAGGCTGCGTGTGTTCGATCTATTGGGGCGGGAGGTGGCGACTCTGGTGGACGCAAATCGGCCGGCCGGTCGCTACCGGGTGGCTTTCGACGGCAGTCGTCTGTCGGCCGGGGTCTATTTCTACCGTCTCGAGTCGGGGGACTTCACTGATGTCCGCAAGATGGTCTTATTAAAATAGATGTAACGGCGCACGGCCCCGTGTCGTTGCCAGGGGCAGGCGTGCGCCCATACCACTCCAAACATCCCGCGGTGGGGTTGACAGGCGGCGCCTGCCCAGCTGTGAATCAGTCAACCGTAACAGCCGTCCTTACTATTGCAGTGAGGGACGGCTGTTGTTCTTGAATAACCATAACTTTTGGGTAGGGGCGGCATCCCTGCTTTCGCAGGGACAAGCTTATGACGCCCTAAGCGGGCGCGATAAATCGTGCCCCTACCTGTGCCGAGGGC
>MWJR01000360.1:0-4451 GCA_002127415.1 Calditrichaeota bacterium AABM5.125.24 | reverse complement strand
TCGCAGGGACAAGCTTATGACGCCCTAAGCGGGCGCGATAAATCGTGCCCCTACCTGTGCCGAGGGCCGGAATCGAACCGGCACGGCCCTTGAGGGGCCGAGGGATTTTAAGTCCCTTGTGTCTACCTATTCCACCACCCCGGCGGAAGCAGGCCTCAGGCCTCGGGCTTCCGGCCTCGGGTAAACTGTCTGGCAGATAATGTAATCTGAGGCCTGAAGCCCGAAGCCCGAGGCCTGACTTGAGGCGGCGATCGGATTCGAACCGATGAATAGAGGTTTTGCAGACCTCCGCCTTAGCCTCTTGGCTACGCCGCCGCATAGACGCCGGCAACCCACCGGGTCAGGTATCAATCATCTCTCGCGATAAAATATACGAAACCCTTTAGTTGATGTCAATAACTGCGACCACATCGGCACATATTTCACTGTCCGGTCCTGAGACCCGTGTCGCAACATAGAGAGATATTGTCAACCGATTGTCAACTCCTTATCTTTACTTTACAGGAGGCCTGAACAGGTAGGTCATTCCTCTCCAATCATACGGACATTTACAATGAATCTCAATGGTTTATTCTTGATTGTCCTGTTGCTGTTCATCCTGACACTCAGTTGTGGGGAGCAGTCCCCCCCGGCGTCTCCAATCCCGCCTCGCGGCGTTCCGGTGGAAAGGGTCGGCGACCTTGCCATCTATCAGCTGTTCTGCGACCGGTTTGAGGGGCTGCCGCTCGAGACCAAACGGTATCTGTATCATCTCTGCCGTGCCTGCCTGGCCGGGCGGGATGTCGCCTACGACCAGCTGGCTCCCCGTGGTCTTGAGGTCAGGCGGCTGCTCGAACGGCTCGTCATGACTGCGGACGGATCAAACCCCGACTTTGATCAGAAGCTACTGGACTACGCCAAGGGGTTCTGGGCCTTCAGCGGTAACTACGACCCGGAGACCTGGCGCAAGTTCACACCTGCCTTCACCCCGGCGGAGTTGGCGGCCCGAATTGCCGGTTTGAGGAGTGAAGGCGACGGCTGGCCTTCCGATGAGGGGCTGAAGGCGATCGAACCTTATATCTTTGACGCCGACTTCCTTCCGGTGCTGGTTAACAAGGCTCCACCCGACGGCGGCGACCCGGTCCAGGCCAGTGCGGTCAACTTCTACGACCTCGGTCTGACCGTCGCCGATATTGAAGCCTACCCATCCCAATTCACCCTGAACAATCGATTTGCCCAGGCCGGTGGTCAGGTCGTGGAGGAGGTTTACCGGGTCGGTGCACCGGATGTGACGCCGGGACGGATGGCAGCCTGCCTCGAAGAGGTGGTCACCGAGCTTGAGACTGCCATCACCTTTGCGCCTGACGGTTCCCGACCGGCTCTGGTCGAACTGGTCGGATACCTGCGCACGGGCGCCCCGTCGGCGTTCGTGCGGCATCAGGAGCTGTGGGTGAAAGACACCTCCTCACCGGTGGACTACATCATCGGCTTTATCGAGGTCTATCACGACCCGCTGGCCAGGCATGGCACGTTTGAGGGTATGGTGTTGATCGAGGACAGCGATCAGACCGGTCTGATGCGGTCTTTGGCCGAAGACGCATCCTGGTTCGAAGCCCGGATGCCGTGGGACGACGCCTACAAGAAGCGCAACTTCACCCTTCCCACGGCCAGGACCTTTGAGGTGCTGTGCGGAACAGGGGATGCAGGACCGCGCTGCCCGGTCGGCATCAACCTCCCCAATCTGCAGCGGCTGCGTGGGACCATCGGCACCAAGAACTTCCTCCTTACCAACGTAATGGAGACCGGTGCCGAAGAGCGGGCCAGGCTGCTGTTCGGCGAGTTCCTTCCTACCCGGTGGGAGCGGGAACGGGCACTGGCACTCTACGACGAGAGGCGCCGGGCGATGGTAGCCCTGCACGAGGTCACCGGTCACGGATCGGGGAAGGTATCCCCGAAGCTGCGAGGCGACCCAGGTGAACACCTTAGGGAATTCGCATCCGCCATCGAGGAGGCCCGCGCAGACCTGGTGGCGCTGTGGTTCATCGGCGATGCGCACCTGGTCGAGCTCGGTCTCGTCCCGCCCGAACTGACCCGCGAAGGTGCATATACTGCATACCTCGCCTGGTCACTGATAGCGCTGCGCGATGTTCCGGTGGGGGATCAGTTTGAGGAGGACCACACCCGCGCCGGACAGATGATAACCCGGTTTATCATCGACCGGGGCGGTGCAGAGCTCGAGGAGCTGGATGGGAAGCACTATCTGCGGCTGGTCGATGTCGAAGTGGCGCATGCGGCTGTCGGTGAGCTGCTGGCAGAGCTGCAGCGAATCAGAGCCACCGGCGACCGGAAGGCCGCCAGAAGGCTGGTCGAGACCTATGGACTCAGCTTCGACCCGGCCCTGCGCGACGAGGTGGTGGCGAGGGTCGGGCCGCTGAACCTGCCGAAGCGGAGGGCCTTCATAATGCCGGAGCTGGAGCTGGTCACCAACCGTATGGGGGGGGTGCGCGACGTGCGTATCCTTTATCCGGGTGACTTCAAGGGGCAGATGCTACGCTTTGCTGCGCTGAAATAATGCGGCGTCAGAGTCACTCGACTGACCGTAAAACCGTGAATAGGGCTTGCAAATTGGAGGAATAGAGAACGATGGTCACATATAAAAAAAGGTTGGGTATCCTGGTGGGCGGTGGGCCGGCACCCGGAATCAACAGCGTCATAGGAGCCGCCACCATCCGGAGCATCCTGCATGGCACCGATATGGTCGGCATACTCGACGGCTTCAAGTGGATTATGCAGGGGGATATCTCGCACGTCAAGGAGCTGTCCATCGAGCGGGTCAGCCGCATTCATTTCCGGGGTGGTTCCTATATCGGGGTGGCTCGCGACAACCCCACTAAAGACCCCAAGCAGCTCGAGAACACGGTGACATCACTGTTGCGTCTGAACATAAACAAGCTGATCACCATCGGCGGGGACGACACCGCCTATTCGGCGATGAAGCTCAACGAGATGGCCGACGGGCGCATCAGCGTGGTTCACGTTCCCAAGACCATCGATAACGACCTGAACCTGCCGCACGGCATCTGCACCTTCGGGTTTCAGACCGCCCGACATCTGGGGGTGGACATCGTGAAGAACCTGATGGTGGACGCCCATACCACATCCCGCTGGTTTTACGTGGTCACTATGGGGCGAAAGGCGGGGCACCTCGCTCTCGGCATCGGCAAAGCCACCGGCGCAACCCTTACCCTGATTCCTGAGGAGTTCGCAGAGGAGAACAAGCTCACCCTCCGCAAATTAGTGGACATCCTGGTCGGCGCTATCATCAAACGGCTGAGCTATGGCCGCCCCGATGGGGTGGTGGTGATGGCGGAGGGCCTGGTGATGAAGATGTCGCAGGAGGATTTCAAAGCCCTGGTTGACGTGGAACGGGACGCCCACGACAACGTCCGCATCGCTGAGATCAACCTGGGGGAGATACTCAAGGCTGAGGTGCAGAAGAGGCTGGCGGAATTCGGGATAAAGACCACCATCGTAGCCAAGAACATCGGCTATGAGCTGCGTTGCGCCGACCCCATACCCTTCGATATGGAATACACTCGCGACCTGGGGTATTGTGCGGCGAAATATATACTCGACGGCGGCAACGCCGCGATGGTCTCCCTGCAGGAGGGGCTGTTTGTTCCCCTGGACTTCAAGGACATCATCGATCCCGACACAGGTCGAGCCAAGGTGCGTATGGTTGACATCCGTTCGGAAAGCTATCACATCGCACGCCGCTATATGATCCGGCTCTCCGCCGACGACTTCGAGGACCCCCACGAACTGGCGAAATATGCCGCTACGGCTGGCATCTCACTCGATGAGTTCCGCCGGCAGTTCCATTTTCTGGTGGAGTCGGAGGAACACCACTCAACCGGCGAAGCGAAGATGCTGGCGAAAGACCATGTTGAGTATATAAAATCAGAGACACCTGAAATCGAGACATAGAGTGAGGTTGTAATCCGGTTGCTCATACTGGTGGGTTCAATTCACAGTTGTATTGTGTGTGTTCTTGTGAATTGTCATTCCCGTGCAAACGGAAATCCGGATTAAATCACTTTTCAGCTCTTTGATGCCATTTTCAACGTTCGCGTGACGACGGTGACACTTCACCCGCCGCACCGCTATGAACCGGTAAGCACGTGACCAACCGGTCGGCCGGCAGTAAAGTTGCGCCGCCTCTTCACCCTTGTCCAGCGGATGCCAGGCGCCTACGATGCTTTCGCCGCCCGCCAGCAGGGTCAGAACGACGGCAATTGTCGGTTCGTATTCGATTCGGACTTCTTTGGGGCGTTTTTTCATCATTTCACCTGTTGGGTGACGAAGCTGTTTCCCCCAAAGATAAGAGCCTGCCCCTGATACTAATCAGGGCACTTTATTGTAGACACTTGTCGGACCGGCGAAGCATGCCCCTGCGCCTGTCCCTGCGAAGG
>MWJR01000248.1 GCA_002127415.1 Calditrichaeota bacterium AABM5.125.24 | reverse complement strand
GGCGTATTCAGCCGAATCCCGGATGACCCGCTTCTCCGACTTGGTCACACCGCTTGGGACGCAGACGATAACACGCGGCCGCATCAGTCGATTGTGCTGAATTCGACGGATAAAGGAGCGGATCATAATCTCGGCGATCTCGTCGTCGTCGATGACACCGTCCCGCATAGGTCTGATGACCTCGATGTCGCCGTGGGTCTTACCCATCATATCGTGGGCCTGGCGGCCGATAGCCAGCACCTTCCGGTCGTGCCGGGAGATAGCTACCACCGACGGTTCCATGATGACTATCCCCTGACCCTTGACATAAACCAACGTGTTCGCCGTGCCAAGGTCTATAGCGATGTCGTTGGAAAACAAGGACCTGAAGTTAAAATTCATTTTCAATTGTCAGTTGTCAGTTATAATTGGTTATTGTCCATTGACCGTTGTCTATTGAAGGCAGACAATTAATGCCTGAAGTGCCGTCGTCCGGTGAAGACCATTGCGATCCCGCGCTCGTCGGCGGCGTTGATGACCTCCTCGTCCCTGACCGATCCGCCGGGCTGCACCACGGCCGTCACGCCTGCGTCAGCCAGAACGTCAAGTCCGTCCCGGAAGGGGAAGAAGGCGTCTGAAGCGGCGACCGTCCCCGCGGTATCCAGACCGGCCTGACCCGCCTTCCAGACCGCGAGATGGGCTGCGTCCACCCGGGACATCTGCCCCGCTCCGATACCGACCGTTCGCCGGGATTCAGCCAGAAGCACGGCGTTCGACTTCACATAGCGAACCACAATCCAGGCGAAGCGAAGCGCAGCAAGCTGCTCGGCGTCGGGTTGACGACCGGTAACCACTCTGAAATCGTCGAGCTCCGGAAAGCCGGCGTCGCGTCTCTGGAGAAGAAATCCCCCACAGACCGAGCGGACGTCATACTCATCGGATGAGGGCGATCCGGTCATCTCCATAATGCGCAGGTTTTTCGACCGTTTGAGCTCTTTCAGGGCCTCCTCCTCGAATCCCGGCGCAACTACCACCTCCATAAAGCCCTCACGAATGGCCTGTGCAGTCTCCAGATTTACCCGCCGGTTAAGCCCGACGATCCCGCCGAAGGCCGACTGTGGGTCGGTTGAACGTGCATTCAGGAAGGCATCGCGGAGGTCGTCACCGATGCCGACTCCGCAGGGTGTGGTGTGTTTCAGTATCGCCGCCGCCGGCTGGTCGAACTCGCGCGGCAGCCGCAGAGCAATGTCGATGTCGAGGAGGTTGTTGAACGAAAGCCGCTTGCCACCGAGACGCTCGGCTGCTGCGATGCCGGTCGGTGCGTCTCCATCAGAGACATAGAAACCCGCCAACTGGTGTGGGTTTTCGCCGTATCTTAGCTCAATCGCCCGTCTGAGCCTGAGCCCGAATCGGTCGGGGGGGGATTCCCCCTTCACCTCGAATGCCAGTCGCGCCGCTATGGCGGCATCGTAATCTGCGGTCCAGCGGAAGGCCTCAACCGCCAGCTCACGACAGAAGTCGGCACTAAGACGCCCATTCCCCGCCTTTAGAGCATCCGCCGCTGAAGCGAACTGCTCGGCCCGACTGAGGACCGCCACATAGCGGAAGTTTTTGGCTGCTGCGCGCAACATAGCCACCCCGCCAACATCGATCAGCTCCACCGCAGACGACAGATCTACAGCTCTATCATCACGCATTGGAAACGGATAGAGATCAACCGCGACCAGGTCGATAGGCTTGATGCCCGCGTGTTCCAGGTCGGCGATATGCCCCGGATCGTCCCTCAGTGCCAGTATCCCTGCGTGGACAGCCGGATGCAGGGTTTTAACCCGTCCGCCGAGCAGTTCATCGAACCCGGTTACAGACGACAGTCGTTCAACCGGGATCCCAGCGGCCGTGATGGCATCCGCTGTGCCTCCGCTGGCCACAATCTCGACACCTGATTCTTCCAGACGACGGGCCAATTCAACCGCAGGCTCCTTGCGCCAGGCGCTGATAAGTGCCCGTCTAATCTCAATAAATCCCTGGTCTTTGTTTTGGTTCAACCCTCAACCTGTAGGTGGTGGAATTCGTTGGCCAGACGCTGCAGCACCTCCGGATAAAACTGATGTTCGACCTTCAGCACCCGCGCCGCCAGCTCTTCAGGGGTATCCTCCGGCAGGACCGGCACCTTACGCTGGGCAATAATCTCACCGTGGTCGTAGATCTCATCAACACAGTGAATAGTGACCCCCGACTCAGAGACGCCCGCATCTAAAACCGCACGATGAACGCTCAACCCATACATCCCCTTGCCTCCGAAGCGCGGCAGCAGGGCTGGATGGATATTTATGATGCGGTTTCGATAAGCATTAATAACACGTGACGGGATCTTGCGCATATACCCTGCCAGCGCTATGAAATCGACCTTATGCTCTTCCAAGGTTGAGAGCATATACGCCGCGAAGGAAGCCCCATCCGGGAAGGTCGATCGATCAAAGATAGCCGTCGACAGCCCCATACCGCGAGCCGCCTCCAGACCCGGGGCGTCCGTCTTGTTGCTTGCCACCAGCACAATCCGGGCCTCGAGTTCCCCACGTTCGATGGCGGCGGCGATGGCCTTGAAGTTGCTCCCCGTTCCGGATAGAAATATACTCAGGTTCATATTGCGAGCGTATCGGATGCCGGAATTAACCTCAGCAATCCGCTGGACTCGATGAGTGCAGCAGCTCCGACCGGGAGGGTCAATCTATCGTCGATATGGCCGTAAGGAAGTCCGCTCCAGATTGGAAACGGCTCCCCGCTGAAGCGATCGAGCGCGATCGATTCTACCTCGTCGGTAATCTCGTCGTCATTCCAGGTGAAGCTGCCGAGCACCAGGGCTGCAATCTCCTTCAGGACGCCTGATTCCGCCAATTGCCAGAACATCCTGTCGAGGCGGTAGGGCGGCTCGCCGATATCCTCCAGACAGAGGATTGCGTTCGTCAGGTCGGGGATATATTCTGTTCCGATGAGGCTGACGAGCATAGAGAGGCAGCACGGCACCAGCACACCACCGACCTCTCCCGCCTGCAGCGACTTCAGAATGACCGGTTCCCCGTCGGGCCAGGAGCCCCTGACACCTCTGCCATCCACCATCCCTCTGAGGTGGGCAGCCGTGCGGGGGGTAATCCCACCTCCCAGCCCCTTCGCCACCTGGGGACCCGAGAAGCTGACCCAGCCACATCGCAACCAGAGCATAAGCTGAAAAGCGCTGATATCGCTGAAGCCGACGAAGACCCTTGGCTCACGGCGGGACAGCCCCTCCCAGGGAACTCGATCCATCAATCTTGTAATACCATATCCGCCGCGACTGCAGAAAACACCGGACACCCCGGGGTCGAACAGGGCGGCGATCAGGTCCTCGAAACGCTCGGAATCTTTACCGGCCAGGTAGCCTCTGCGAGACAGGGCATAGGGTGACACCTCCACCCGATAGCCCCACTCCTCAAGTCTCGCCACTCCAGCGTTCAGCTGATCAGCGTCAACCGGCCCGGCAGGCGAGATGACCCGCACCAGGTCACCGGACCTAAGTCGAGCCGGAAATCGCCCTGACCTGACCTGTTTCCGGACTGGATTGTTATTCAGGGACTCAGGCACTTAAGCACTCAGGCACTATCTTATCCGCAGGGTTACCAGACCTGGTTCACCAGGCGATATTCACCGAAGCCGTATTCGTCTCTGAACACGAAGCGTTTGCCGAGGTGACTGTAATACCATATCTCATACGGGGTTTCATACTCATCAATTCCGTGGCGATCGATTTCAGTCGGTCTTCCGTATATGAGCAGGATGCGTCCGCGATCGGTTTCCCAGCCGTCCCGGCTGCCTTGAAAATGTTCGTTGGCGTAACTCACCCGATTGTAGTATTCGATCATCTTACCGTTGACTATCTCTCCCGGAGCCTGGAAATTCTCGTTCCAGAAATCGATAAATCTCCTCTCCTTCTGGCTTGGGAAGGTGTCGATCAGACGCCGGATCTCCTCCTCAGTTGCTACATAGCGCATCTGCAGGATGGCCTGATCTATATCCCTGACTCCATCCGGCAGACCGTGGAAGTTGACACTGAAGAAGGTCCGACTCTCGGCTGTATCGCCGTCGGATTCCGCCCGCAGAACGACCTCGTTTCGGCCGAAGGTCAGTTTGCTGCAACGTATGGGCATAAAATATGCCGATAAAGGCGCACCGCCGACGATGATGAGGCTGTCCATGTAGCACTCTTCTCCGTCTTCGTCATATACCGACAGGGAGAGCCGGCAGACCTCCATCGGGTCTCTACGGAGCAGATCGAAGTATCCGTAAAGGGTGGCCGATTCATCCGGCACCGACCCGCTCACAGTGGGACGCAGCGGCAGGCGTCTTTCAGTGTCCGCCTCGCTCGACCGCGCCAGCATCAGGTCAGATACGCTGACCCTCCAGCCCGGTTCCGGCGGGCTCAAATCAACTTTACGCTCTATGGTCTCACGCCGTCGAGATTCCTGATCGATCAGCACCACCGCGACCGTATATCTTCCAGGCGATAGATCCGTCGAAAAAACACCCACCAGGAAATCACGCCGGGAATTGGTGGTCTTGAAGCTGCTCACCTTCTTATCCAGGTATTGCACCTGTCGGTCGATCTGCCCCTGGCCTGCGCTTGAGATCGAGAGGTTCAGTTCAACTGAAGCGATAAACTCCTGATCCTGTCGAACGAACTGCAACATATCGTTCATTACCTCTAACACCACGTCGAGCCGCACCTTCTCTGGCTGTGAAGTAAATCGCTGATAGGTCTGGATCGCAAATAACGGCTGGCCGAGCTTGGCTTCATGGTCCCAGCGCGGCAGATCCGTCTCCGCCGGCCCGGCAATGATCAACCATGGCAGCGACAACAGGATAAGGAGAGCTGCAGCCGACTTATTTATACCGTCACACATTAAATCTGGATGGGAATTTTAGGTAGTGTCATTGATTAGTTGTGATGGCATAGTTCGTTATTAGATAACAGTTTGTTGAAGAATTGTAGTCGGGTTTG
>MWJR01000247.1 GCA_002127415.1 Calditrichaeota bacterium AABM5.125.24 | reverse complement strand
CCATAACCTTAAATGCGCGATCGACATCTCCATTTCCCAGCAGGACGATCGGGCCGCGGCCCTTTACCAGCCGGGCGGTTCGCAGGTTGTCAGGGTCGGCCACATCGCCGGTCAGGCGTCCCAGGTCGGCCAGCTTCACCTCGCGGTATTCCGTCCGGTTCGGCACGCGGAATCCCCGCTTGGGGACCCGGCGCTGTATCGGCATCTGCCCGCCTTCAAACCAGGCGGGACGCCTGTAGCCCGCGCGGGACTGAGCCCCCTTATGTCCCTTGGTGGCGGTATCACCGTGGCCTGAACCCCGTCCCCGGCCGATGCGCTTCGGCCTCTTGATAGAACCAGGGGCGGGCTTCAGCCGACCGAGGTCTCCGGTGTCGCTATTCATGATTATTTGCTTCTCAACTCTTCGTTCAAACTATTCCGCCAAGTTTCCGGATCATACCAAAAACAACCTATACAACCTCGTTCGTCATCATCTTGATACTCCTCATCCCAAACTTCACCACCTTTATAGAAATAATCTATACCAATAAATGTTCCTCGTTCACCAGTTTCTTTGCACCTTTCACAATATCTACTCTTCCATAGATTGTGTTGACGCGTAAGAAGTTGAAATTTTCTTTGTAACACTTCTTCTGACATATTTGTATCATAGTGTTCATCGCACGACCAACGAACCTGAGGGAAACGATGGTCAACTTCCAATTGATTCGGCACCATTTTACGAAGTGTGATCGCTTCTGTATTTTTGTAAAATCTAAGTATACGTTTGCGCAATTGAGCTGGAATTTGCAGTCGCACATAAGATGGCATTTCAGGTTCAATAGATAATAATTGTCTATGAACAGTTCTTTCTTTACAAATATTACAATACATTGTTTTCTTATCTATTTTAAAACCGTGTTGTTTAATTATTTGAATAGCCTTTGCTGGCTGAGTACCAGGCAATTCATGTTTGCCACAATGCCATTCCATATCAGAAAGAGTTGTGAACAATTTAGATAATTTAGTTCCTTCTTTAAACGGATGTTTCAACAAGACATCACCTTTCTACTTTTTCTTAAAAAGCATTACATATTCATGTTTGAATATGTAAAATCCACCCACTAATGCCCTGTATCGCCATAGTTCCTTCTGATTTCTTTTACCTCGAGTAACATCGAAATTCTTAACAATAATACTTTTCAGTAAATATCCCCTTAACAATACTTCGTTCATACAATAAAAACCTAACGGTATCCACTCACCTTTAGAATATTTATCCCCAATAACAAGAGCAAAATACCTTCCCTTTTCTAAAAACGGTGAATAATTATCAACTACATCTCCAAACATTCTTATGAATTCACCAATTGTATCAGCCCTTGATAGATCTCCTTTATCTGTTGAGAACTTGATAATGTCGTGATATGGTGGGTGCATTATCAGAAGTTGGAATTGTTTTATTCCATACTTATCAATAATAGAATCAACTTTGACAGTTCTGCTATCTGCTTTAATAATATTATATTTCACATTAAACCTATTTGGCTCGCTTTTAACAAGCTCCTTCGCTTTCTTTACAACATCTGGATTCAGTTCAACTCCAATTCCATTCCTCCCTAATCTTAAACATTCAATCAAAGTTGTTCCACTACCAACAAATGCATCTAAAACCCAATCACCTTTTTTAGTATACCTCAATAGCATCTGATGAGGAATCTGGGGAATGAAATTACCCCAATACCATCCTAAATGTGCACCTGATGTATCCCTCCTATCCAACACCCAAAGGCTATCAGTTGTAATTTCATCGTATTCCTTCCATCTAAGAAGATTAATATCATTAACACTATTAGTTTTTATTTTCTGAACACCATCCTTCAATCTTTTTAAGTAATATTTTGCTCTATTAATACTTCGAGATTCAAGAATCTGATTCAAATCAGAAATTAATATATCCTTACGCAAAGAGATAGTATCTCCATTTGAATCAATATTTATTATTCCTTCTCGATCATTCTTATGGTTACTAATAATATTTTTCAGATTAACGATCTTTAATTTTAAGGGATTTAAATCATTATTATTATTAATATCGTCCACTATTTGTATAAATTTCTCTTTATTTATAATAACTGGGATATAATTAGAATGTAATACTTCGGTATCTTCAAAAAGGGTAGACTTTTTTATATCATTATTTTTCATATTCTCAATCCGTAGATGAATCTATATTCTTTTCTATTCCTTCATTGATTGGATTATCTTCAACCTGTGTCGCAGGCTCTTCCGTCTTCTCTGTCTTAGCTTTTTTCTTCGCCGGGGCCGGTTTATCCGCAGCCGCTTCGTCCTCTACCTTCTTGGGAGCGGTTTTCTTAGGCTTGGCCGGTGCTGCCTTCCTCGTGCGAGGTGCAGCCTTTTTCTTGGCCACAGGTTTAACCTCAGACTTCTCCGCTTTGGGAGATGGAGCTGCCGGAACCGGTTTCTCCACAGGTTCCACCTCCACCAGATGTCTCACCTTCACAATCATTCCCCTCAATGAGGGGGTATCCTCCATAACCCGGCTGTAATGCAGGCGGCGCAGACCGAGTGCCCGGATAACCCGCTTCTGGCGATAGCTGCGACCGATAGCGCTCCGGACGTAGGTTACCCTGATAAGGTCAGGCATCAGCCGTATCCTGTCTCGGCGGCAGCCTCAACAGCCTGGCAACCGATATGCCCCGTTTCTTCGCCATCTTTGCTGCATCATAGAGCTGCTCCAGTCCGTTTATGGTGGCCCTCAGGACGTTGACCGGGTTGTTGCTCCCTATCGACTTACACAGGACATCCCTCACCCCGCAGCATTCAAGCACCGCTCTGGCGGCACCTCCGGCGATGATGCCGGTCCCGGGGGATGCCGGCTTCAGCACCACCTTACCAGCCCCGAAGCGGCCGACCACCGCGTGCGGAATAGTGCTTCTGAGCAGCGGATATTGGGTCATCGACCGCCTGGCGCCCTCGGTTCCCTTCTCAATGGCATCCACAACCTCGCGCGCCTTACCAAGCGCGTAGCCTACTCTGCCCTTACCGTCACCAACCACGACCAAGGCATTGAAACTGAAATTCCGACCACCCTTGACCACCTTGGCGACCCGGTTGATGTGGATCACCCTCTCAACCAGCGTGACCTCGTCCGTATTGGCCTGTTCCAAGGTTAACCGTTTTCTATTCAATAACCTCCCCGACGATTAGAATTCGAGCCCTGCGGAGCGAGCCCCTTCAGCCAGTGCCTTGACCCGACCGTGATATTTACGACCGTTGCGGTCGAAGGCAACCTTTACTATCCCCTTCTCCTTCGCCAGACCCGCCAGATATTCGCCCGCGACCTTTGCTTTCTCTATATTACTGCCCGCAGCAGCAACCTTATCTGCAATTGCCGGACACAATGTCGAGCATCCGGTTATGGTGCGGCACTGAACATCGTCAACTATCTGGGCGTATATATGCCGATTGCTGCGATAGACTACCAGCCGCAGTCTCTCGGAAGTGCTGGACATGTGTTTGCGCACGCTTATCTTCCGGCGCTGCAACCTATCTTTCTTGCGCTTATGAGCGGCTCTGGTATCGGTCATCTGTAACCCTTGCGCCTTGCCGTTATTACATCTAATTCACACAACTGACAACTACTTTCCGGCAGTCTTGCCGGCCTTGCGGCGAACATACTCACCGACATACTTGATACCCTTGCCTTTATATGGCTCGGGTGGGCGGATAGCGCGCAGCTTTGCCGCCACATCACCTACCAACTGGCGGTCTATCCCGCTGACGGAGAACTTGTTTGGCGGTGTGACCTTGATCTCGATCCCATCAGGCGGGATAAACAGCACCCGGTGAGAGAAGCCGACCGATAACTGGATCGCTTTACCCTTCATTTCGCACCGGTAACCCACCCCAACGATCTCGAGATCCTTGGTGAATCCCTGATCGACACCCTGAACCATATTGGCGACCAGGGACCGTGAAAGTCCGTGCAGCGACCTCTGCTGTCGGCTGTCATTCGAACGTCTGATGTGCAGTCTGCCATCTTCGAGCGCAGCAGAGATCCCATCAGACAGTCGGCGCTCGAGCTCACCCAGCTTCCCCTTGACCTTGACCAGCGCCCCTTTTATGGCAACAGACACGCCGGAGGGAAGTGGTATCGGTTCCCTGCCAACCCGGGACATCGGTTATCTCCTCCTCATTGACACAGCAGGCAGGAGAACGGTTCGGGTTTTCACCAGACCATACACAGCGGCTCACCTCCAACCCTCTCCTGCCTGGCATCGTGGTCGGTCATCACACCTTTCGGGGTGGTGAGTATCATTATTCCGAGCCCGCTCAACACCCGCGGGATATCGTCAGCGCCGTAATAGAGGCGTCGCCCGGGTCGGGAGGCCCGCTGGATGCCGTCGATTACGCTTTTACCCTCGGGGGTATATTTCAGATATATCCGCAGGATACCCTGTTTGTCATCACGAATTCGGACATACCTTGCGATGAACTTTTCTCGAGCCAGCACCCGGGTGATGCTCAGCTTGAGGCCTGATTCGGGAATGTCCACCGTCTCGTGCTGAACCATACAGGCGTTGCGGATGCGTGTAAGGTAATCAGCGATCGGATCAGTCATACTCACGACTTCATACCCCTGCTCTCACCAGCTCGCCTTGGTAACGCCGGGAATCATCCCGGCCAGAGCCAGCTCACGGAAGCAGATGCGGCACAGACCAAACTGCCGCATATAACCCCTGGGACGACCACACCGTCGGCAACGGTTATACCCGCGAACCTTAAACTTCGGCACTCGACGTTGTTTGGCGATCAGTGCTTTCTTGGCCATATATCTTTACATTAGTTGTGATTTTTAATTTCCGTTTTAAGACGGCTGTAAAACCACACGGTTGTCGCTCCCGCGAAGCATGCCCCTGCGAAAGCAGGGGGCGGGATTTTAGAATTTAGTTTTAAGAGTATTAACGAAATACTGATCGTAGTCGTGGTTGTCCCTAACCACGACTGTCGGGCTTGGGGACAGCCCCGACTA
>MWJR01000245.1 GCA_002127415.1 Calditrichaeota bacterium AABM5.125.24 | reverse complement strand
TCCTGACGAAAGTCAGGAAAAGCTGGGGGCGTGCGCCTTGCCGCAGAGCAACCCAAAAGCAATTCTCGGACAGACTGGTAGGTCGGAATGACAGTCCGGCAGCTGCCGGATCAATGTCAACTATAAAATGCCCCCCTTAATATCAAATAACTTTATCACTCTGTCACTATGTCACTTAGTAACTCAGGCACTTAGAAACTTAGGAACTTATGGATAAAGAACGAGTTTCCTCCCCCGACCTGCAGGTGGAAGACGCTGAGGTTGAACGGTCACTGAGGCCGCTGTCATGGGAGCACTTCGTCGGACAAAAACGGGTCGTCGAGAACCTGAAGGTATTTCTGACTGCAGCTCGAAACCGCGGCGAGGCGCTCGACCACTGCCTCTTTCACGGCCCGCCCGGACTCGGCAAGACCACGCTGGCCTATATTATCGCCCGCGAGCTCGAGGTCGAAATTCGCTCCACCTCAGGGCCGGTGCTGGAACGTCCCGGTGATCTGGCCGGGCTTCTCACCAACCTGTCCCCGCGCGATGTCCTGTTTATCGACGAGGTCCACCGGCTGAACAACGTGGTCGAGGAATACCTCTACCCCGCTCTGGAAGACTACACCCTCGATATAATGATAGACAAGGGGGTTTCGGCGCGTTCCATCCAGCTCACCCTGCCTCACTTTACCCTCATCGGCGCAACCACAAGGGCCGGACTGCTGACCGCACCGCTGCGAGCGCGGTTCGGGTTCACCGCACGGCTGGATTACTACACACCTGATGAGCTTTTCATCATAATACAGCGCTCTGCTGAACTGTTGAACGTAGAGATCAATGAGGAGGGGGCGATGGAGGTGGCTCGTCGCGCCAGAGGCACACCCCGCATCGCCAACCGGCTGTTGCGGCGGCTGCGCGACTTCGCCGAGGTGGAGGGCGACGGCCGTGTCAATCTTGAGCTGGCACAACACGGACTCGAGCGACTCGAGATCGACCTCCATGGCCTCGACGATATGGACGCCCGCATCATCCGCACCATCATCGACAAGTTCAGCGGCGGGCCGGTCGGCATCGGAACCCTGTCGGTCGCTGTTGGTGAAGAGGCCGAGACCATCGAGGAGATCTACGAACCGTTCCTGATACAGCAGGGCTTCATCGAGCGGACACCCAGGGGCCGCATGGCGACGGTCAGGGCGATCGAGCTGTTCGGCTCCCCGGGCCAGAAGGCATCACAGGTTAAGCTGTTCTGACCGCATATAGCTCGCTGCTTTCAGCATTCAGGTATCAGCTTTCAGCTCTCACCGCTGTCCCTTGACAACTAATAACTTAAAGCTTAAAGATTGCTTCATCCGGCAGTTGCCGGATTCGCAATGACAATTCAAAACACCATCGCCACAGACCTGCACATAACTGCTGGATTGACAGAGATAACAGATGACTCGACATAGGCATGCCCGGATTGAAAAATTGGTGCTCCTGACTGTGCGCCATCCCTGGAGGATCCTTATCTCGACCGGATTGGTGACGGTCCTCTCGCTCATGTTCGCCTCCGGCCTCGAGATGCGGATGAACTGGACAGACCTGCTTCCATCGGGCAACCCGATCGTCAAGTCGTATCGCGAGGTTCAGGATCGCTTCGGCGATGCAGCATCACTGGTAGTTGCCCTGGAGGGCGACTATGAGAGCATCACCCGGATGGCCGAGGTCCTGGAAGCGAAGCTGAAGGCCGCGGAAACGCTCTACAACGTCCAGGCCCGGCTGCCGGTGGAGTTCTTCAGAGAGCACGGGCTGAAGCTGTTGAGGCCGAACGACTTTGACCGTTCGCTGCGGATCTACGCCGACCCGGGTATGGTCGGAACGCTGCGCGGCTTGAACGACGACTACGAGCGCGAATACACCGACAACGAATCCAACCTGCGGCGCGATGAGGTTGACATCGCCCGCAGTATACTCGGATTACATCGCACACTCGAAATACTTGAGTCCAGATTCTCCGGTCGCGAGGATGCAGAAACGGTCGGAGAGGCTGTGGACGCAATGACTCTTGGGGAACCGTGGCTGCTGTCCCTCGACAGAGAAATGCTGCTGATACTCTGTCAGCCGGTAGCGGCGATAACCGACATCGACGCCACTATTGCTACGGTCGAAGAGGTTGACAACATCCTGGATGAAGTCAGGCCTTCGTTCCCCGGGGTTCGCGCCGACCTGACCGGAATGGCCAGGATCTGTCAGGATGAGATGAACAGCGTGGGCTTATATACGTGGATACTCTCCCTTGTCGCCTTGATCCTCATCTATCTGCTTCTGGCTCGATCATTCCGGGGCTGGGTAATGCCGGTGATTGCCCTCCTCCCCCTCATAGCGGGGATTCTCTGGACGATGGCGCTCCTCTTTGTCCTCTTCGGTGGGCTCAACCTGTTCACCGCAATGATGATGCTGGTGCTGCTGGGGCTGGGGATAGACTTCTCCATCCACCTGATCAGCCGCTGGAACGAGGAGACCGCAGCGGGCAAGTCTATCCCAGAGGCTCTGACGATTACCCTGAGCAGGACCGGTGTGGCTGTCATCACCGGCGCTCTCACCTCGGCTGCTGCCTTCCTAACCCTGCTTATAGGCAAGACCCGGGGCGTATTTGAGTTCGGCGCCGCAACCGGTTTCGGCGTGCTGCTGACGCTGGTGGCTATCTTCCTCATCCTCCCACCGCTGTTAGTGATACGCAGGCGGTGGACCGAAAAGCGGTTGACGAAGAAAGGCGTGGAGGTTGTCTCTGGCGTGGGTCAAGCAACTGCTTCCGAAGAGATGGTGATCCTGGGTAAGGTCGCACAATCGGGCTGGCGTCACCCGGCACTCTTTATCATAGCAGCCTTAATCATCGTTTCAGGTTCCATCTGGTCGATGCGGCATATCGGCTACGAGTATGACTTCCTCAATCTGGAACCCAAGGGGCTGCGTTCCATAGAGCTCCAGCGTGAAATCCCCCATCGCTTCGGTATGTCCGATCACTCCGCCTGGCTGGTGACCGGTTCGGTTGAGGAGAGCCGGGTGCTTAAAGAGCGGTTCAGGAAGAAGCCGTTGATCGGGAACGTAGCGACCATCAGCGATTATATTCCGTCGGCGGAACGGTTGAAGAGATATACTCCGGAACTTGTAAGGTTCAGGAATTCGCTCTCTACCCCCCCCTACCCCCCCCTGGAAACCAGTGGGGGTGAATCCGGAACTCCCCCCCCGGTATCCGTGGGGGGAATTAAATGGGGGGGCTGGCAAAATGGTGACGCCGACAGGTTGTCCCACGAGGTGAACCGGCTCTGGGACAACCTCGACCTGATGAGCAACCTGGCCTATATGTCCGGTCTGGACCGTATAGTCAAGGTCATAGACGGCATCACCGGCACCCGGACCGAGACCGGGGAGGTCAACACGAGCGCAGTGCTGCCAACCCTGACCAGGATTCTGCAGGACGGCATCGACGACGATACCGCTCGCCGGGTGGCCAACGCCTGGGAGAGTCGGATGCGGAGTAACCTCCACAGTATGTCCGACCCATCACCGCTGAATGTGGACGACCTGCCGGAGGTCATACGCCGCAATCACCTGCCGCGCCAAGGCGAGGGGCTCCTCGTCCATATCGTGCCGCGCAAGTATCTGTGGGGTAAGGAAGAGCTTCTGAAGTTTGCCGAACAGACCACCGCAATATCGGATGAGGTCGTGGGCACAGAGCAGTTGATATTGGTTATGTGGGTTGAAATACTGGCCGACGGCAGGAGAGCGGCCCTCCTGGCACTGGCGGTGATCGTGGTGTTGTTGTTGGTTCACTTCCGCGGGTTGATTGGACTGTTGTCGTTAATTCCGCTGGCCGGTGGCGCGATGTTGATGTTGGGGCTGATGTTCCTGATTGGAATGAAGTATAACTATATGAACCTGATCGCTGTGCCGATCATCCTCGGCATTGGCATCGACGACGGGATACACATCCTGCACCGTTTCCGAAACGAGAGAGGCAGCGGCTCAGGCCGCGTCCACCGCACCTTCAGCCTGGTCGGGCGAGCCATCCTCCTGACCTCGCTGACGACTATGATAGGGTTCGGGAGCATAGCCTTCTATACAATGGAGGGGATGGCGAGCTTCGGCAAGGTGCTGTTTATGGGGGTGGGGGCCTGTTTCCTGGCGACAGTCCTGGTGCTGCCGGCGGTTTTGAGGCTGTTTACAAGGAATGGATAAGACAATCCGCCGGCAAGCGTCCCGGTCTGCCGGTGATAGTGTAACTTACTGCCGGTGCCACCGGCAGTATTCGATATGTTCAGGAAGAAGGATTAATCCCAAATGGAACTTTCATCACTTTTCGGCCACGACCTGACGGTATGGCTTGTCATTCCGCTTCTGATATTCTTTGCGCGGATTCTGGATGTCAGCCTCGGCACATTGCGGGTGATTTTCGTAGCAAAGGGCATTAGATTGCTTGCCCCGCTTCTCGGTTTCTTTGAGGTGCTCATCTGGCTGCTGGCAATCGGTCAGATTATGCAGAATCTGACAAACTGGGTTAATTATCTTAGCTACGCGGGCGGATTTGCCATGGGTAATTTCGTGGGGATGACTATCGAAGCCAGACTGGCGTTGGGGAAAGTGATACTGCGCATCATCACCCATCGCGAGGCGGACAAGCTTGTTAAGGAGCTCCGCGACCGGGGGTACGGACTGACCAGCGTGGACGCCGAGGGGAAAAACGGACCGGTGAAAGTTCTTTTCATGCTGGTGGAACGAAACGAACTCACCAGAATAAGCGAGATTGTAAACTCTTATAATCCTCGCGCTTTTTATTCCATTGAAGACGTCCGTTTTGCCAGGGAGGGGATATTTCCGACGCATAAAAACGCTTTTATATCCCGACACCATCAGATATTGAAGATATTCAGTAAGACCAAGTAATGGGGTAGTGTCATTGATTAGTTGTGATGGTATATTAAGTTATTAGATAACAGTTTGTTGAAGAATTGTAGTCGGGTTTGTCTCGGCCCCGACTGTGTCGCGGTTGAGGACAACCGCGACTACTCCATCTCAA
>MWJR01000236.1 GCA_002127415.1 Calditrichaeota bacterium AABM5.125.24 | reverse complement strand
CGGGCGGGTGCGGCGTAAACCGTATTCCATCGTCCTGCTGGACGAGATCGAGAAGGCTCACCCCGACATCTTCAACGTCCTGCTCCAGGTGCTGGATGCGGGACTGCTGACCGACGGAACCGGTCGTCAGGTCGATTTCAAGAACACCATCCTGATTATGACCTCCAACCTGGGAACCCGGGAAGTGACCAAGGCGCGCGGCTACGGCTTCACCGAATCCAACATCAAGGATGACGTCGATTATAAACTGATGGCCGAGAAGATGACAGGGATTATGAAGGACCTGTTCCGGCCGGAGTTCCTGAACCGCGTGGACGACACCATTGTCTTCCGCCCCCTGACCCGGGAGAACGCCGACGACATCCTCGACCTCTATATGGGGGAGATCCATCAGCAGCTCCGCGAGCAGGGGGTAACGCTCCAGCTGTCGGATCCGGCCAGGGAGTTCATCATCGACGAGGGCTTCAGCCTTGAGACCGGCGCTCGAGCCTTGAGGCGCACGATTGAACGGCTGCTCGAGGACTCACTGGCCGAGGAGATGCTGCGCGGCCGGATCGGTCCGGGTGCCCAGATTCAGGCCACCCTTCGCAAAGGTCATATCGTCTTCTCCAATGCCAGCAGCGTCCATCCGGAGGAGCAGGTGGGGTGAATTGTAGAGGCGCACGGCGTGCGCCCTTAAGTGCCTGAGTGCCTTATTATATAAGCGTCTGGTATGGGGCGATTCGGGAGAAACCCGGCGAGCAGGCTCGCCGGGCCACTTCGAAGTGACAGCACCATTAATGTTGAATATGAGTGGCACGGGTTTTAAAACCCGTGCCACAACTGAATTTAGTAGCTCGGACACTCTTGTCCGAGCATAACCGGACAGGAGTGTCCGGTCTACTTTCAGCGAGAGCATAACCGAACAGGAGTGTCCGGTCTACTTTTCAGCGAGTAATTCCATCGCAATACCCGCCACCTTCCTGGCTGCGCCGCCTTCGCCCAGGAGGGTTCTGACCTTCTCATAACCGGTCTTCATATCTTCTGCCGCCCGGTTTGAGGTCAGCAGTGGCTCGAGCTCCTCAGCGAGCCGTTCAGCCTTCAGATCCCGCTGCAGTAGCTCGACCACCAACTCCTCTCCGGCGACGAGATTGACAAGAGCTATCCGGCTGAGCCGGATAAAGCGTTTGATCAGGTGGTAGTTCAACCGGGAGGTTCGATATACTACCACCTGAGGCACACCGAGCAGGGCGGCCTCCAGGGTGGCGGTGCCGGAACAGATCGCCGCAGCAGTGGCACTCGCCAGCAGGGCTCGGCTATCCTTCCACAATGTGACCCACCTGATATCACCTACCAGTGAACGATACAGTCGCTCGTCCAGGTTGGGTGCACAGCCGACGGCGACCGTCAGCTCGCGCAGCCTGGCCCTGAGCAGCTCCGCTGCCCGGAGCATCACCGGCAGATGACGGGTCACCTCCTTCCGGCGGCTGCCGGGGAGGAGTGCCAAGCCCCCCCCATTACTCCCACCCTTGGCCGGCTGGACAATCCTGTCCAGCCGGCCCGACAAGATTGTCGGGCTTACCTGGGGGAGGACATTCAGCTCATCGATGAGGGGGTGTCCGACGAATGTGACCGGCACACCCGCCGCCCTGAACAGGTCGGCCTCAAACGGCAGCACCACCGCCATCATATCGACTAACCGTCGAATTGTCTCAATCCGTCGCGGCCCCCAGGCCCAGACCTGCGGGGCTATGTAGTAAAGGATCTTGGGAGGGTCGGGCAGACGCTTCAGAGCCCTCGCCAGGTTCAGGTTGAAACCGGGATAGTCAACGAGGATAGCGAGGGGAATCCTCCGCTCCCGGATCCGCTTCAGGATGGATCGCCTGAGGTGCAGCACCCGCGGCAACACCCGGGGGATATCACTGAACCCGATCACCGCCAACTGGTCCACATCGGCGAGCAGTTCGACCCCGGCAGCCATCATCAGCCTGCCGCCGGTGCCGAAGAAGGTGAGGCCGGGGACCCGTTCGGTCAGCTCCTCAACCACTGGGGCGGCGTGCAGGTCACCGGATGCCTCGCCCGTGACTACCAGTATCTCATCAGACGGCATCGGCGGCACCCATCAGAACAGAACCCACCGCGCCACCAACAGCGCCCAAGTAATAAGGAGACCCTGCAGGGTCCGGGTCTCCCCGCCGAGTGCTTCCCGCAGGGTATAAGGGGGCTCGGCGGCTGAGGCTTCTGAGCTCGAGAACTTCGGCCAGATGCGCGGCGCCCGTCGGCAATAGTCAGCATACTCCTCACCGAACAGCCCGGACAGGGTCCTCTCTTCCAGGGATATGATGAGACTGTATTGGAAGGAAAAATAAACAAGCACTATCACCGGCAGGTATGGCAAAAGGGCGCCGGAGGCAAATGCGTAACCCAGATAGATCATCAGGTTGGCGAGATATAGCGGATTGCGAAGGTGGGCATATGGACCGGATGTAACCAGGGCCGGGGCTCCCACTTCTCTGGTTCGGGTTGCGCCTCCGGCATAACGGATGGCACTTAACCGCAGCAACTCGGCGGTTAACGCCAGCAGCGCCCCTGCAGCGAAACGAATCGGGTTCGGATCAGCCCAGATAAGCGCCGCCAGTATAAACGGAACCGGGATAACCCCCCTGACGCGAAACAGGAGCTGGCCGAGCCCCAATTACCCCTCCTGAATAATGGAGACCAGTTGCTCCGCCAGTTTCAACACCCTCAGTCCATCAATTCCGGTTACCGGCGGGGATGCACCGGTCAACACCGCATCCCGGAAAGCCTCGAGTTCCAGACGCAGGGCGTCGCCCTCGGCAGCGATGAGGAGGCGCCTGTAGAGCTGACGCCGCCGGGGGCCCAGCGCCAGCTCCTGAACCGCCTCAGCGCCATCAGGAACGGGCTGTCCATCCTGCGTCACTCCCACATATTCACAGCTGCCTTGCCCCAGATCGAGGGCGATGTATTCGTTCCCACAGAACAGCCTCAGCCTGCGCATCTTTTTCAGTGAGATGCGACTGGCGGTCAGGTTGGCGACCATACCATCTGTGAACTCGATTCGGGCCGTGGCGATGTCAATCGAATCGGTGACCACCCCCACCCCGTTGGCGTGGATATGATCGGGCTCCCCTTCACTCAGCGCCAGCACCAGGTCGAGGTCGTGTATCATCAGGTCGTGCACCACTGCTACATCGACACCCCGCGGGTTCCAGGGCGCCAGACGGTGCGCCTCGATGAAGCGCGGCCGAACCTGTATCCCCTGCAGGGCCCGAAAGGCGCGGTTGAACCGCTCGATGTGCCCCACCTGAATCTGCACACCTGCCGCCTCCGACTGCTCAAGCAGCCGAAGACCCTCGGCGTATGTAGCGCAGAGCGGCTTCTCCACAAACAGCGGTCGCCCGGCGGCAATCACCCTCAGCCCGATCTCACAGTGGGTCGAGGTCGGGGTCGCCACATCAACCGCATCCGAACGGTCGATAAGCTCGGCGAGCCCTCCGGCAGCCGGGACATCGAACTCCCCGGCCATACGCCGCCTCGCCGCCGGATCGGCGTCCCAGACCCCGGACACCTCCACGTTATCAAGACTTACCAGGTGGCGGAGGTGCCGGCTGCCCAGATAGCCGACCCCCACCAGACCGATTTTCAACAAGATTAGGAAATAATGAAATGTGAACGATGAATGATTCGTGATGTCAATATCACGAACAGCAAACTGCCCAGATAAAATATAAAAAAAAGCGGGGTTGACCAAGGCAGCCAACCCCGCCGTGAACCTGTAGTTATAATATTGCAACTTCAGCTAAGATAAGCCCGCAGGGCTTTGGATCGGGAGGGGTGGTTCAGTTTACGGATGGCCTTTTCTTTGATCTGGCGCACCCGCTCGCGTGTCAGATGGAACAGCTCGCCAATCTCTTCAAGTGTCTTCTGCTCCTTCTCAATACCGAAGTAGTAACGGATGACATCCGCCTCCCGGCTTGAGAGTGTTGCCAGGGCTCGTTTGACCTCCAGCCTCAGCGATTCATCTATCAGGTGCGCGTCGGGCGATGGCTGCATATCGTTGTGGATGATGTCAAGGAGACGGTTGTCCTCCCCTTGAGAGAACGGGGCGTCCATCGAGAGGTGCCGCCCGGACATCTTCAGGGTGTCGGTTACCTCCCAGGCGTGCATCTTCAGCTCCTCAGCGATCTCCTCCGGAGACGGTTCCCGTTCGAACTCCTGCTCGAGGATGTTGTATGCCTTGCCAATCTTATTCAGGGCCCCGACACGGTTGAGCGGCAGCCTCACAACTCGCGACTGCTCCGCCAGCGCCTGCAATATCGACTGCCTGATCCACCACACCGCATAGGAGATGAACTTGAAGCCGCGGGTTTCATCGAACCGCTGGGCCGCCTTTATCAGACCCAGGTTCCCCTCGTTGATCAGGTCGCCCAGGGACAGCCCCTGGTTCTGATACTGTTTGGCTACCGAGACCACGAACCTGAGATTGGCCTTGACCATCTTCTCCAGCGCCATCATCCGTTCCGTATCGGAATACTTCGGCCGCTCGCCCTTCTCAACCCCGTGATCATCCCCAGGCTTGTAGTTGATAGTCCTGGCCAGACGGATCTCCTCCTCGGAGGTGAGAAGCTCTACCTCCCCGATCTCCTGCAGGTATCGCTCAAGCGACTGATTGGTTCGGATATTGGTTTTCTGGGTGATTTTAGCCATAGCAGATGAAGATTCTTACACAATCCGCACATATACTAATTAATTTGATATATGTCAAGTGAATAACGCCATATACTCGCTATTTTATTATATTTTAGAACGCTAATAATTATATGCATACTGGTATCCCGAGGCTTTCATATCGTTTTCCAGCAATAATAAGGACTTAGGTATCAGGCAAGGGTGAGCTCTTTGGAATATTCGCGTAGCAGCCGATCCGGCAAACGCCGGATCGTGCTGATTGAATTCTAAGACATTGATTACTCCAGACTACCGCTTTCCGGTAGTGTCCAGAAATAATTGAGATGGAGTAGTCGGGTTTGTCTCAGCCCCGACTGTGTCGCGGTTGAGGACAAACC
>MWJR01000271.1 GCA_002127415.1 Calditrichaeota bacterium AABM5.125.24 | reverse complement strand
TCGGTAAAGCAATACCCATTACAGTTTTAGGATAAACGTGGCGGGACAAGCCCGCCACGCCACACCTCCAGTTTTAGAGGGAGTGACATGTGCGAAAAGCATAAAATACAAGTATAAAATGAACCCCTTAATAACTCTTAACTTTTAACTCTTAACTTTTATCTAATCCCTGCGATGGAGTCCCGCCGACAACAGCATCCCTGTTCCTGTCAGACACGTGATCAGGAAGGAACCACCGTAGCTGACCATAGGAAGCGGCAGGCCGGTCACCGGAAGGATCCCTATGGCCATACCGATATTGACCGAAGCGTGATACATCACCATTGTAGTCACTCCGGTTGCCATCAGCCCCGTGAACTGGTTTCTCGCTCGCGCAGCCAGCCTGAAGCCGCGCCAGCCGTAGAGCAGATATAGAACGATTATTGCTGAGGTGCCGACAAAGCCGAACTCCTCCCCGGCCAGCGCGAAGATGAAGTCGGTGTGCTGCTGGGGCAGAAAGCGTAGCTGGGTCTGTGTTCCCTTGAGGAACCCGCGTCCGTCCAGGCCCCCTGACCCGATGGCCACCTTCGACTGTATCACCTGATACCCCGATCCGAGCGGGTCTGCGTATGGATTGAGGAAGGTTGTCAGACGCTTCTGTTGATAAGGCTCGAGCTGGTTCCAGGCCACCGGAGCAATGAAGGTAGCCGCGGCGCACAGCAGGACAAGGGCTGTTATCCCCACCCACCGCACCCCGGAACGCTTCAACCAGGCGAAACCCACCATTAACAGAGGCAGCAGAATCCATGGATTGACCGTGAGAAACAGCGACAGCATCGGCAGCATCAGTATTACAAAGAACCTCGCCGCAAGTCCGAACCAGGCAAGAAGTGCTATGCTGAGCGCAAGGAAAACCGTGGCGGTGCCGAGGTCAGGCTGAATGATAATCAAAGCCATCGGCAGCACACATAATATGGCAATAATCCCCATTGGCTTCCAACCCGAAACGGGATTGCGGCGATAGGCCAGCACACGCGCTGCAACCAGAATAAAGGCCAGTTTAGCCGGTTCTGAGGGCTGGATGTTAATGCCGCCCACCGCTATCCACCGCTTAGCCCCGAAACCGATGGCGCCTGCCACCGGAACCATAAGCAGGCCTATCAGGGCAATACCGTATATCAGGTAAGCCAGCGCATAGTAAACGCGTCCCGGTATCGCCGCCACCCCCGTCAACAGCACCAGTCCGGCCAATGCGAAATATACCTGCCGGGTAAAATAGGCGCTCTCAACCTGGGCCTGGTCGGCGCTGTATATGAGGATCAAACCGATACCGGTGAGGCTCAGAGCGATCAGCAGGAGCGGACGATCCAGACCCTGGAGTTTGCTCCTCAGAGGAAGCCGTTCAGCCGGAGCCATCTGTTTCCGTCTTTACTGCTGTTCGAGCAGCTGCTCGCTCCTGCGAACCGGAGTCGGCGCGTAAATTGCGTATATATCGCTCTATTATGCTGCAGGCAACCGGCGCAGCACTAGAAGAGCCGTGTTCACCGTGCTCAACCACCACCGCCACTGCAATAACCGGGGCCTCAAAAGAGCCGTATCCCACGAACAATCCGTGGTCTTCACCGTGCGGATTCTGTGCAGTTCCGGTTTTACCGGCGATGACGATATCCCGCCGTCTCTGGTGGTAGGCGGTTCCGCCGGGTTCGTTCACCGCCAGACGGAGCCCCTCGCGCAGCTTCGACAGGGTTTCGGATGACAGTTTGACCGGTCTGGAGGATGGGCTGACACGGTGAATTTCACCGGTGACCGGGTTCACCATACGGTCGGCCAGGCGGGCCTGGACGATGTTCCCGGTGGCTATTGCCGCGGTGTAGATGGCGAGCTGAAGCGGCGTGACCAGCATATCCCCCTGACCGATGGCTAAATTGGCCAACTGACCGCGGGTCCACTTGCCCTTGCCGTATTTCCGGTCGAGGAAACGCGCGCTCGGAGCCAGTCCGGCCTGTTCATGGTCGAGATCAATCCCGTTGCAGGCGCCGAATCCAAAGCAACAGGCATAGGTCTCGATACGTTCGATCCCCAGCTTGAGACCCAGGGTATAAAAGAATACATCGCACGATTGCTGCAATCCGCCTGGCCAGCCCAGCGTTCCATGACCCTTCTCCCTCCAGCAGCGAAAGTAGCGCCGGCCGAGCTGCAGTCCCCCGTTGCAGGTCACCCTGAAGTCATCATCTATCACCCCATCCTCCAGGGCGGCAGCCAGGATCACCATCTTAAAGGTTGAGCCGGGCGGGTAGAGCCCCTGAATCGCCCGGTTAATGAGCGGGTGTCCCGGATCCGACTCAAGCTCCTTCCACACCTCCGGCGGCATAACCCCGGCGAATAAGGCCGGATCATAGTCCGGCTGGCTTAACAAAACCAATACATCGCCATCCTCAGGGTCGATAGCCACGACCGCTCCAGCGCGCCCGTCCATCAGCCGGTAAGCATAGTTCTGCAACTCCACGTCAACATTCAGGAACAGGTCCCAGCCTGGACTGGCAGCCACCGTCGGCGGGTCGGACAACTGAGCGGTAACCCTGCCTGAGGCATCGACCTGAAAATATCTCACCCCGGGCTTACCCCCCAGCCATTCCTCGTATATCTGTTCTATGCCCTGCTTGCCGACCAGGCTGAAACGGCCCCTCCCCCGCTCGCTGACCTCAGGTCCCCGTTCACCGACATAGCCGAGGAGATGAACGGCATGTGGATGAGGATAGCTTCGCTTTGCCTCCAGCCGGAAGTCGATGCCCGGCAGGTCTAACCGGATAGCCTCCAGCCGAGCAAGTAGGCCCATCGGCAGGTCGCGCTGGATGGTGGCCGGATTGAAGGTGTTCCAGCCGCGCGATCCTATCTTGTGGGTAACGAGATCTCGATCGACCCCGAGCACCGTGACAAGCGCATCTATGGTGCCTCGGTTACGATTGACCGTCCAGGGGTGCGCATACAGGTTATAACTGGGCCGGTTCTCCACCAGGAGACGGCCGTGACGGTCGTATATCCCCCCACGGATCGGCTCTATCAGCTCAGCCCGGATCCGGTTGGTGGCGGCCAACTTCAGGAAATCCGGCCGGTTAACCACCTGCATTGAAAACAGCAGTATCTCGATTATCCCGAACAGGGCCACCACACCCAGGGTGTAGATCCTGCCACGATGCTCGCGCCACCACTGAACCGTGACCGGCATTCCCTATCCTCACTTAAACAAACGTCGAGGCTTCAGAGGAGCCTGAGTGCGAGGTTGTCTTTGCCGCAACCCAAACGGCGCCATCGCCGCGATAAAACCGACGATCCCCGTATAGACAGTTGCGGGGAGAATTGTCCTTATCAGGTAACCTCCGAAGTCCACCTGAATCCCCTGCAGGATGAACAGCGCAGCCACTATATCCTGCACCGCCGCCGCTGCTGCCGTCAGAACCAGCCAAGCCAACGGCGGCACTGTTCTTTCGCGTTTATCAAACCAGAATCCGATCCAGAACGCGACACTGCTTTTAGTCAGCGCCATAACCCCGATGAAATTGAGGCTGATGATGTCCTGTGCCAATCCAGCAAGGAACCCCGCTGCAAGCCCGGCATAGCGGCCGTTGCGAGCCGTCACAAACAGAACAAACACCAATAACAAATCAGGCCGCGCGCCTTGCACCTCTATCAGAGGCGCCAATCCGACCTGCGCCAGCAAGATCACCACACCCAGGGCGACCAGCCGAATCAGCTCACCGAGTATGGTTCGTCTCCCTTACTACAAAGAGCTCTTCGAGCCGGCCGTAATCCACACCCGGAGCCACTTCAACATCCAGCAGCCAGCCATCCGGCGCGGGGGAAACATTAGTGATCACACCGATGAAAACACCGGCAGGGAAGATGCCACCCAGCCCGGAGGTGACTACCGTATCCCCGGCTTCAATCGAGGCTGTGACAGGAAGTCCGTCGAGTGAAAGCCTGTTACCACCGGCATAGTGGATAATTCCGTTCTCACGGCTCCTCATCAGACGACCGGCCACTCCGATGTTGTGGTCTATTATCAGTTGAACGGCCGCACTTCCATCTCCAACCCGGTATATCCTCCCTACAAGCCCTTCCGGAACAATCGCCGCCTGGTTAACCTCAACCCCGTCCCCCCTGCCGCGATCGATAAGGATCCCCCGCACCCCCATGTCCGGGTTCATTCCCACCACTTCAGCGGCAATAAGCTCAAATCCGGAGTGCTCCGAGAATTCAAGCAACTGCCGTAGTCTCTGTGTTTCAGCGCTGCTCTCCCCCAGACGCGCCAGCTCCAGGCTCATCTCGGTCAGCAGCTTTCTAATACGGCGGTTCTCGATCCACAGCCGCGGCGCCTCCAGCGCTGAAGAGACAGGCTTGGTGCAGACTACAACCAGATCCGTCAGTCTGCCGCGCAGGGTTTCTATCTGAGGGTTGCGGTTAGAAAAGATTAGCCCCAGAGCCAGTGCGGTGGTGGCCAGCCAGGGGATATATGGTCTGAAAGCGCCGAACATAGCGGCCTGCCGGGGTGTTAATTGTTGCTCAGCAGAAGATCCTGATAGGATTCGAGATCCTCGAGCACCTGGCCGGTGCCGCGAACCACACAGGTCAGGGGATCTTCGGCCAGGTTGACCGGGAGGTTGGTCTCATCGCGCAGCCGTTGATCGAGCCCTTTCAAGAGCGCACCTCCTCCGGTGAGGATGATGCCGCGGTCACGAATGTCGGCGGACAGCTCCGGAGGGGACTTCTCAAGCGCCTCCCTGAGCGCCGCCACAACCTGTGAGAGCGGTTCCGCCACGGCCTCGCGGATCTCCTCAGAGCTGATCTCTACAGCTTTGGGCATTCCTGATACCAGGTCCCGTCCCTTGGCGGTCAGCGACAGCTCCTCATCCAGCGGTATCGCGGAGCCGATGGTGCATTTTATCCACTCGGACATCCGATCGCCGATGAGCAGATTATAATTCCTGCGGATAAACTGGGTGATGGCCTCGTCAAGCTCGTCCCCGGCGGTGCGGATTGAGTGCATAGTGACAATACCTGAGAGCGATATGATGGCGATCTCGGTTGTGCCGCCGCCGACGTCAACGATCAT
>MWJR01000279.1 GCA_002127415.1 Calditrichaeota bacterium AABM5.125.24 | reverse complement strand
CTTGCCAAATCTTGCATTCTCGGACAGACTGCTTCGCCGGTCCGACAAGTGTCTACAATAAAGTGCCCTGATTAGTAGAACTGTAGATATCTACCGCCCCAATTACTAAAGACTAACAACCATGTTTATTTTTAAAACGATACTTATCTTCATTCATGTGCTGATCTGCGTGGTGCTGGTGGTAGTGATCCTTCTGCAGGCCGCCAGGGGCGGTGGTCTGTCCGGCACCTTCGGCGGGCAGGCATCCACCACCATCTTCGGTCCTCGTGGAGCGGCCTCCGCCCTGTCGAGCCTGACTCAATATCTTGCGGCAGCCTTCCTTATACTCAGTCTGGTTCTCTCTCTTCTGGCTGGTGCGGGACAGGTTACCGAGAGTGTCACCCAGAAGGTGCTGGAGTCCACACCGGCCGCGACGCTGCCACCGGTGGAATCCCTCGACTTCGGCACATCCGGAGCCCCGGCTGGAGCGGCTGAACCGTCCGAGCCCTTCCCCGGTGAAGGCGGCCAAACGGATGAGCCGTAGATCACCGAATAAAATCCCTGTTCACCTGGTAGGCCGGACACTCCTGTCCGGCCAACTTTCCGATACGGTCAGACAAGAGCATCTGACCCAACATAGATAAAGGATTTGACGAGTGTAAGGCAGATGGAATGAGTCATGACTTCAGTCACAATACCAAATTCACTTTTCAGTTTTTACTTTATCCTTCCCTTGGGCCGGAGTGGTGGAATTGGCAGACGCGCTGGTTTCAGGGACCAGTATCCCTCGGGGTGTGCGGGTTCGAATCCCGCCTCCGGCACAGTATTGAGATAATCAACTATATACCAGTTGCTTGTAAATAAACGAAGGCTGGCATCCCGAAGCTTCGGGATGTCAGCCTTTGTCACTCTTCCACGGGCGAAGTATGGTTCAAACTTACAGCCGCTGCGACAGGGAAGATAAAGGCAGCCCCTGTCATAACCACGATTACTTCACCAAGATAACCTTGCGGACGGCGCTGAAGTCTTTCGACGCCATTCTCGTGAGGTAGATGCCCGCCGATATGTTGCCTGCATTCCAAACCACTTCATAGCTACCAGCGGAGTAGCCGCCAGAAACCAATGTATCCACCTTGCGCCCAACCACATCCCACACTGTTAATTCAACCACCCCCGATACTGGAAGTCCAAATCTGATGGTAGTGGAGGCATTGAAGGGATTTGGGAAGTTAGGCGATAGATAGAAATGATCCGGGACAGGGAACCTCAGATCCTGCGCTACTCCCAACGCTGGAATGGTGAAGGTCCAGGGCACTTCGTTGGCCAATGTGCTGTCTTCCGAATCGACCGCCCACACCTGCCAGTTGAACGTGATTGGTCCCCAGCGCTCAAGCCCAAGTGTGTCTGCCAGATCCTGGATCGGGAACTCCAGTAAGGCAGTGCTGTCAAGTGGTCCTACTCTGAAGGTGTCTGGGGCCTCATCAACCCAGAAATCAATGAAGTAGTTTACCGTGTCGATCTCGTATTCGTTCTGTTCGGCAACCTGCCATGTGAAGTCCAGAGTTCCCAGAGAATCTGGATCATACTGCACCTCATAGCCATCTTCAGGTGTCAGCAAGTTGAACGGCTCAGGTGGGTCGTTAACCGGCGTCACCACCACATAGAAGGTGTCCTGGGCGGCTTCCTCTTCCGGGTCGGTTGCAGTTACGACTACCATCAGCCCCTGCCCTTGGGTCCAGAAATCCTCGATGGGCTGTATGCTAAGCACATTGTCTTCTTCATTCAGCTCAACCTGAAGTTCTTCAGGCGAATCGACTGCTCCAAACACAAGCTCGTCGTCGTCGGGATCGAGGAAGACGGTATCGAGGTCGGCGATATCGAACCTGCCGGCGTCCTCTTCCGTCTCGACCTCATCACCGATGGGACTCCGGACTTCCGGCGGGCGGTCTACGTTGACAACCAAGATCCTGGCTGAGGATTGCGCGGTCGCCTCATGCGAATCTTCTGCCTCGAGGACTATCTCATATTCACCGGCGTCGTCATGGTCAGTCTGCCATCTGACCAGAACTGAATCCTCACCCGCCTCTTCGACTTCCAGATCGCCTATACCACCATTGTCAATAATGTTTATGGTCAGTTCGTCACCTTCCCAATCAAGGTCAACATCGTCCGCAGTAACTGTGACTTCTGCCACATCACCCTCACGGACTTCCAGCTCTTCGGGGTCAACCTCGATTGTCGGAAGGTCGTTGACCGGTGTTACGTATAGCGTGAAGAAGTCACTGACTGTGTCATCACGCCGCGGCGACCGGTTAATGCGCCCCTTGAATATTCCCGCGCGCTCATCTGTGACAAGCCGCTGTGAACGAACCGGACCGGCACTCAACGGCGCTGCATCCATACTGAAACCCGACTTGCGGGCAAGTCGGGGCACACCCATATGGACAGATGCAGTCCTGATGCCGAAACTCACCGCCACCATCTCACCCACGCCGTCGTCGGCTATGACCTCTACTTCAACGAATCCATCGCCAAGGTTGCTGTTCTCGTCAGGATCGATATAGAGGACATTATCATCGTCGATGTCCATGTTCAGAAACTCTGGAACCGGTTCGTCATCGGCAGTCATGAAGTCAAAGCTCAGCTCATTATCTTCGTCCGGGTCGAAGAAGACCTCGTCCAGATCAGCGATGTCAAAGCGCCCTTCGTCCTCTTCGGTCTCAAGTTCATCGCCGATTGGGTTGCGGATCTCAGGCCGGCGGTTCACATCATTGACGGTGATTTGCACCTCAGCAACGTCCTCAAGCTCACCGTCCCAAAGCGTCAGCGTCAGCGTGTAGTCGCCGGAATCGTCAAAGGTCGGTGTCCAGGAGAAGTCACCGCTGCCGTCATCGTTGTCTGTAAATTCCCATCCCTCAGTCAGGTCATCGGAGGAGGCAGTAATAGTCAAAGGATCGTCTTCAGGGTCTTCACCGGAAACGCTGAATTCGATCGGCTCTTCTTCGTCACCTTCAACCGCTTCCGGGACATCTGTCCATTCCGGCACGGTGTTCGTGTCCCTTCTAAAGAAGGGTTGGACGAAGGTATGACTCCAGAGCAGATCGTCGTTCTCGTCGACCTGCGCGCCCCGAACATACAGGACGTGATCACCTTCGTCCAGCTCATCGATGTCAAGCCTGTCTTCGACCACCACATCCGTGTCTTCCTCTATCTCAAATTCCATGGCTTCACCGAGACCCGGGTCTTCATCGAAGAAGTATTCGGCATAGACGACATCGGTAAGGTTTTCCGGATCTAAGGAGAATTTAAGAAATGGATGAGTGTAGATGTGACTCCAGTGAAGCTCATCGTCTTCACCATCCTGAGCCGCGCGAACATACAGAACATGGAAACCGTTGTCCAACTCGCCCAGATCTATGGTGTTATCGATCACGACATCGGTTCCGGCTTCCAGTTCGAGCTCGTCTGCCTCTCCGATGCCCGGATCTTCATCGATGAAGTATTCGGCATAGACGACATCGGTAAGGTTTTCCGGATCGAACGAGAGCTTATAAAAAGGCTGGACGAAGATATGGCTCCAGCACGCCTCTTCCTCTTGATCTTCGATCTCCTGCGCTGCGCGGACGTAAAGGACATGAAAGCCGTTATCAAGCCCTTCGAGATCAATGGTTTCGGATATGCTAACTTCCTCGCCGGGGTCAAGCTCCAGCTCGATACCTTCTCCAACGCCGGGGTCTTCGTCTATGAAATACTCAACCTGAACGATGTCGATCGCCGGAGCCGGAAGGGTGAATAACAGCAGCAAGCCGCTGGCAAGGAGTAATGAAACGATGCGTTTCATTTAACACCTCCCCATATTGAGGGTATTTTCTCTCAACCTCTTTCCAATCGTCTCGATTAATAGCGAGATCGGATGACTACCCGGATGGGGAGTCCCTGCGCCCCGGAGGCTGAGCCGGGAGCCGAGAAGAAGGTTATGGTCGGAATCGGCGGGATCCCGGAGAGTATATACGGGTTCAACCCACCGAAGGCGCCGCAATCGGTCTCGTTAAAGCCCGCTCCGAGTGCCGGCGATTCCTCTGCAAGCTGCCACCGCCCGTCTGGTGAATTGCCCTCGGCACCGACGTAGACTTCATTCATATTGACGTTGGGAACGTTACCGTCCTCGTCTCCCAGTTCCTCTCCGCTGGTAAGGTTGTGATGGTGTGTGAAGTCATCGCCCTGAATCCGGCCGTTGATGATATTGCTGTGAAGTGTTGTGTTTCGGATGTTCAAGGCATACTGGTTGCCCGGATCATGAACGGAGATAACATTGTATGCTATGGTTAACGGACCTCCCCCACCTTCTACTATAATCCCCCTACACTGACCACTTGTCGTTCTCAGGATGTTGTTCTCTATCGTGGCATGGCTGTGGTTGCCACCGACATGGATGCAGGCGGTATTTGAATTATCGCGGGAGCACACCAGGTAATTCTGCAATATGACGGTGTTCGAGACATAGCCGTGGGGCCAGTTCAAATTAATAACATCTGAACCGCCGTTTGAACCCCCGTTTCTCGTAATTAAAATATCGTCCGCCATGACATATATGCTGGTGAAACTGAATCCCGTGAATACAGATCCTTCCGACCCAGGTGAAAAGCTGACATTATCGACGCGACTTGGAATCGGCCTGGCCTGAGTATTCGGGTTATCATCGAGGTAATAGCCGGTGCCGAACCAACAGAGCTGCTTCGAGGAGTTCAGGCTGCCGTAACTGTCGGGGGAGCCGTGGACGTAAATCGTATCGCCGTCCTCGACGTTCCCACTGTTACTCGCTGCCTGCAGGGTCGTGAAAAACAGATCTGAAGCTCCGGTGTTATCGACCGTCCAGATTTCAGCCGATGCAGGAACAGCGAGCAGAAGCAGAACGGCGAGTGCTGTTGGAATGAATCTTGTTTTCATGATCTCTCCCTTGAGTGAAATGGTGTTAATGTGTGAATCATACGTGGAGGGCAGAGCTGCAGTCAGGGTTGATGAGAGCATCCATCGGTATAATATTAATGGGGTCAGATTATAGATGACATTACTATGCAGCGGCATAGGACACATATTCGCCCCTAAAGTAGTTGCG
>MWJR01000218.1 GCA_002127415.1 Calditrichaeota bacterium AABM5.125.24 | reverse complement strand
AAACCTGTCCAGCGAGCTGGACAGGCCACCCAGTCGACATTAATCATAATACAAGATTAAATTGCACCCCTTAATATTTCAAAATTGGATGAGCAATATTGTATATATTTTCAGCAATTGATAGATGAACTTCGAGAGAAATATAAGTTTACTGGAGCAAGGAAAGGTCAACCTCAAAGTTGGTATAGTTTTTCCTCTGGATTTTCAGGCATAAATTACGGAATGAGTTTTGCTCAAGCCAGACGAGTAAGGGTTGAGCTTTACATTAATCAAGGAGAAAAGGAAAAGAATAAAATTTTGTTTGACTGGCTTACAAAAGATAAGAACACTATAGAGAAAGAGTTTAGTGAGACATTAGAATGGGAACGTTTGGATGAAAAAGACGCTTCAAGGATTGCGTGTTATAGAGTAGGTTCAATTAAGAATGACGAGCAAACTCTTAAAGAAATACGTTTGTGGTCGATTAATAATTTATTGGAGTTTGAGAGGGTATTTTCACCTCGACTAAAAAAGTACCGAAAAGTAATAGGTAGGCTCGATTTGAACTTTCAATCTTCTTTTCGGGCAACAACATGTGAAGCCATAATTACAAATAAGAACGTTTGAGTCAATCAGTTGCTGATTAGAATATTAGAATGGAAACTAAGAAAACCGCACTGCACGACCAGCATGTAGCCTCAGGCGCCAAGATGGTGCCATTTGCAGGCTTCGTAATGCCGATCCAATACAGCGGCATCCTCGATGAGACCCTGGCCGTGAGGCGGAATGTCGGGGTGTTCGACGTGTCGCATATGGGTGAGTTCGAGTTTCGAGGCGCGGACGCCGAGAAGTTCCTCAACCGGATGACCACCAACAACGTCGCCAAGCTCGAAGTCGGACAGGTGCAGTATTCATCGATGCTCTACGACGACGGCGGGATGGTCGATGATCTGCTGGTCTATCGATTCGAAGACCGCTATGTAATGGTGGTCAACGCCTCCAATATAGATAAGGACTATCGGTGGCTGGAGGAACATCTGGATGGGGATGTTGAGCTGAAGGACATCTCAGACCGGACAACCCTGCTGGCAATCCAGGGCCCCCGGGCGATAGAGCTTGTCAGGGGAATCACCGATACGCCGCTGGATGAGATGGCTTATTACCACTTCCGGGAGGATGAAGCTGGTGGAGTTCCTGCCTGGATATCCCGCACCGGTTACACCGGCGAGGACGGCTTTGAAATCTATGCCTGCCGCGACGATTCGGAGAGGCTGTGGGAGGTGGTGTGGGAGGCCGGGAGACCTCTGGGACTCAAGCCGGTCGGACTGGGAGCCCGCGACCTGCTGAGGCTCGAGGCCAGCTACTGCCTCTACGGCAACGACATCGACCAGACCACCAACCCGATCGAGGCCGGCCTGAGCTGGATTGTCAAGACCAAAAAGAAGGGGGGCTTCATCGGGCTGGAACCTGTGCTGAAGGCCAGGGGAAAACCCCATAGAAGACTGGTCGGCTTCGTGCTGAACGGCAAGGGTATCGCCAGGCATAGCGCCGACATATTCCACGACACAGGGAAGGTCGGACAGGTCACCTCCGGCGGCTATTCTCCCACACTGGATAAATCCATAGGTTTGGGCTACATAGATAAGCCATATGACGAAACGGGCACGGTGATCGAAGTTGACCTGCGGGGGCGCCGGATCCCTGCGGAAGTGATCCAAACCCCATTTTACAGACGAGAATGATAGAATCAGAAATACGCAGTCCTGGGCTGAACGAGCCGCTAATAGAGCTCTACTTCACCCCGGCCGGGATCGGTGAGGGGTGGCAGAAAGATCACAATGTGGTGGTGATTGACGTCCTGCGCGCCTCCACCTCCATCGCCACCGCACTCGGCAACTCCGCCCGGTATGTGATTCCCGCGGCCTCAATTGCCGCTGCCACCGAACTTTCCACCCAGCTCTCCCGCGACAACGCGCTGCTCTGTGGAGAAAAGGATGGGAAGCTCATCGACGGGTTCGACCTCGGGAACTCCCCGTCCGAATACACCCGCGAGCGGGTTCAGGGTCAGGTTCTCATCTTCGGCAGCACCAACGGCTCTCCGGCAGTGGTCAAGGCGGCAGGTTCACGAGAGGTCTTCCTGTGCGGGTTCATCAACCTGAACCAGGTCGTCGAAGCGGTTCTCGCCACAGAGGCGCCTTTCCCTCTGACCCTGCTCTGCGCAGGAAGCCAATCCCGCTTCGCCATAGAAGATGCTGTATGCGGGGGGCTGTTCATCCACAGGCTCAGGACGCGCGTGGAAGTGAATATCCAACTGAACGACGCTGCACGCGCTGCCATCCTGCTGGCCAGGGACCTGGGCGACGATATTAAGTCACTACTGTATGGCTCCGATAACGGCAGGTGTCTCGTGGAAATCGGGATGGAAGGGGACCTGCCGGTCTGCGCCGCCGACAGCATCCTGCCGGTGGTGCCGACGCTGCGTGACGGTAAGCTGGTTGTGCTCGAATAGTGATGGTCGATGACCGATGGTCAATGGTAAATAAGAGAATCCGGTGAGTCGTAAAAACTACTCACGGAAACCTGCCGCATCCACATCTGAGAAGACTCCATCCAGGAAAAGCAGAGCCGGAAGCTCCAAGTCGACTCGACGGTTCAGCAAGCTCTCCGAAATCCTGTTCCTGCTCGTCCTCTTCACCGCCCTGTTCCTGGCTGTGGCCCTTCTCGGATTCAATCAGGATGACGAGTCCGATTGGCTGGGTCAGTTCGGGGCGGATACGGCGAAGTTTGTAAGCGTCCTGACCTTCGGATGGTGGGGCGCCTTCTCCCTGCCGTTGGCGATGTTCCTGATATTGATATCGAGGCTGAGCGGCGGGAGGTTCCGCTCCGGACGCTGGATTGGGACGGTTCTGGCAGCAGGCTTCTTTATCGGGTTCGGCATTGCATTCGTCCGCTTATGGGTCGGTATAGACGCCGACTTCTTAATCAGCGGGATACCGTCCACAGAGCTGGCGCGGCTTTCAGAGACATGTCTGCAGCGCTGGGGAACGCTCCTGGTCGCTGCGGCGGTCATCCTGACCCTGGGCGTGCTGCTGCTGGATCTGCGTCCCACCACGCTGGCATCGGCGCTGTTTTATCGGACTCCTGTGGGGATGTGGCGGGGGATTGCTGCCGGGACCAAGGGTGTCTTCAGCATCGTTCGGCGCAAAGAACCCAGAATTCCCCGGACTGCTGCAGTTGCTGCTGCTGAGGAGGCGGAGAGCTCAACACTTCCGACCGATACAATGACAATCAAACCCCGGGAGCGTTCAGTCTCAGAGATTTCCACCGAACCGCCGCTCTCCGGTCGTGACGACGGCGCACTGGCCGCAACCTCAGGAACCCGCGAACTCCCGCCTTTAAGATTGCTCAATATGCCTCCCGCTGACCAGCCAGCCGTGGACCCTGCGGAGCTGGCGGAGAACAGCTGGCGTCTGGAAGAGAAGCTTGCCAATCTGGGCGTCACCGCCAGCGTGATCAAGACCAACCCGGGGCCGATTATCACCCGCTACGACCTCGAACCGGCCGCGGAGGTGAAGATCGCCCGGATTGTCAACCTGGTCGATGATATCGCGATGGCTCTCCGCGCAAGGGGGGTGCGCATCCTGGCGCCGATACCTGGTGAAGCTGCCGTGGGGATCGAGATCCCCAACCGAACCCCGCAACTGGTCTATATCCGGGAGGTTATCGGCTCAGACGAGTTCAGGGCAAGCAGGTCGCCCCTCACCATCGCCTTCGGAAAGGACACCAACGGCGGCATATTCTGCCAGGACCTGGCCGAAATGCCGCATCTGCTCATAGCCGGAGCAACCGGGTCGGGCAAGTCGGTCTGCATCAACGTGATTATCAGCAGCCTGCTGTTCCGCTCGGACCCGCGCGACGTTCGGCTGGTTCTCATCGACCCCAAGAAGCTCGAGCTGTCGCTCTATTCAAGGCTGTCCGGTCAGCATCTGGTTGTGCCTCCCGGATTGGATGAGCAGGTAATCACCGCCCCCGAAAACGCAGTCAGTGCGCTGCGTAGTGTGCACGCCGAGATGGAACGTCGCTACGAGGTCCTGGCTGAAGCGGGGGTGCGGGGACTGGATGAGTATAACCGCTGGATCGAGTCAACGGCTCCCACAGAGCCCGGCGAGACCGACACCAGGGAGCGGCTGCCGTATCTTATCATCATCATAGACGAGCTGGCTGACCTCATGATAACGGTGCGGCGTGAGTTCGAGGACCTGGTGGTGCGGCTGGCGCAGATGTCGCGGGCGGTGGGCATTCACCTGGTGGTGGCGACGCAGCGGCCGTCGGTTGATGTGGTCACCGGGCTCATCAAAGCCAACTTCCCCTCTCGCATAGCCTTCCAGGTGGCTTCGAGGGTCGATTCCCGCACCATTATCGACTCCATCGGGGCAGAAGCGCTGCTGGGGCGTGGAGATATGCTCTACCAGGGCCCGGGGAGCTCCCAGTTGGTGCGGCTGCACGGCGCGCTGGTGACCACCGAAGAGATCGAGCAGGTGGTCGAGTTCGTCCGCGCTCAGCCGCCGTGCGAATCGAAGTTTGCCCTGCCTTACCCGGAAGCCGCCCGATTTAAACCTCCCCGCACTGAAGGTGAGGCCGGTGAATACAGCCAGGACGAACTGTTCGAGGAGGCGGCCAAGATTGTGGTTCGCAGCGAACAGGGCTCGGTATCGGTTCTGCAGCGCCGCCTCAGGGTGGGTTACGCCCGCGCTGCCAGGCTTATTGATGAACTCGAACGAGCCGGAGTTGTCGGCCCATTCGACGGCTCAAAGGCGCGGCATGTCTTAATGACCCCAGAGGAACTTCAGGAGCGGTTCGGAATTTAAGAGAAGATATCACGCAAAGGCGCAAAGACGCAAACAGTATCTTCTTACTCCGACCACTTTATAGTAGACATTTTCCTGTTCCCACCCTTGCTATTGCAGGGAGGGAGTAAGGGGGATGATTGTTTGTCCGGAATATTGTCCCTATAGTCTATATTATGAGATAAGGACACAATCCCCCTTTTATCCCCACCACAATAGAAGGGGGGAGATCGGCAGATTACAGACAATTCATATAAACAATAATGTGGTCTGGTTAACACTACTATGTTAAGTAACCACTGTCATTGCGAGCGAAGCGAAGCAATCTCAACTGTTTTCGATAAACAGTTGAGATTGCTTCGCTTCGTG
>MWJR01000074.1 GCA_002127415.1 Calditrichaeota bacterium AABM5.125.24 | reverse complement strand
CCTCCCAAACCCCCCAGCTTGAGCCGTAGATACTCCGGCAGTATGAACGAACCCCGGTGAACTGCTGGATTATAATAACTCAGCCCCCCGGCAATTGTGTTGTATCTCACCTCATCCGGCCCTGAAAGAAACCGGGAGCCCCTTCGATGTCACATCTGATTACACTTAAAAGGGCGGCTTAAAACCCGCCCTCAGTGTATTAAAAGACAAATTTCGCTCTTGGAGGGCGGACTTTCAGCCCGCCTGGGCGGGTTAAAAACCCACCCTCCGGGCATTAATACTTAAAATGGGTTGAAAACCCTATCTCCTGTTATTAATATTTGGACATTATAAGTTCGCCAGCCAGCGGACTGACCCCTTATAAAGAGTCCCTATGAACTTAACAGATATAACATACGAGGCTGCACAAAGGATGGAAAAGCAAAATTATTCCGTAGTCGAGATAGGGCGAGTCCGGAGCCCCTACAGTGAGCAGGCCGGAACCCCGATCCAACCGGGATTCGGGGAACAGTTGGAGGCGGAGGTTATCATACAGCCTGAATTTCGGGAGGGGCTGGCCGATCTGGAGCGCTTCTCTCGAATATGGCTGGTGAGTTGGTTCGACCGCAGCAAACCATACCGGCTGAAGGTTGTTCCCTATCGCGACACGGTCAAGCGTGGTCTGTTTGCCACACGGGCACCCGCACGCCCGAACCCTATCGGCATCTCAACGGTGAAGCTACTGTCGGTCGATGCTGCCGCTGGTCGACTACGAGTCAAGGGCATAGACCTGCTCGACGGCACACCGATTATCGATATTAAGCCATATTCCCCGGAATTTGACAGTTACCGGAACGAATCCGCCGGATGGCTCGACGACAGCCTATCCAGTCGAACCGCCGACGACCGCTTTAGCCGCGAATAATGTCTCACGCAAAGGCGCAAAGAGGAATTAACTGATAAGGATATTGTAGTCGGGGTTGTCTCAACCCCGACAGTCGGGCTTGAGACAAGCCCGACTACAGCTAAGTCACGAAAATGATTTCAGGCATTATTCTAACTGATTGACATCTCTGCACCTATGCATGAGAAATAAGTGGTGTCACACAGGAACGTCGGTGTGACACCACTATCAACCGTTCTATAATGAGACTGCACGTGTTCATGTTCCACCAAACAATTGCGGGTCAGTCCTTTTACGTTTATAAAAGTGGTTTCACCGCCTCCTCAAATATCTCCTTTGGGCGATACCCGACATAGTGCTGGCGTATGGTCCCCTTCCTGTCGATGATGAAAGAGAAGGGTATTCCTCCCCGCTCCGTGGGCGGCAGATAGGACTGGTAGGTTTCAAAGGTCTGCTGATCGACCATCACCACCCGGTAGTCGATGGGGATCTTCCTCTTGAACCTGTTAACCGCAATCACCCCTTCGCGATCGACCGATACCCCTAACACCACCAGTCCCCGGTCGCCGAACTCCCTGGCCAGCTCGTTGAAGTGCGGTATCTCCCTCACGCAGGGCGGACACCAGGTAGCCCAGAAGTCGAGGATGACCACCTTCCCCCGATAGTCAGACAGCCTGACCGAATCACCATCAATATCGGTCAGGGCAAAATCAACCGCCTCTATCCCCCCTTTGGTTCCCTCCTCGGTTGCAGTCCGGGCCCCGGATTTCTGTCCCCCCTCTTCCTGCGCTTTCGAGCAGGCACTCAGTAACAGCATCCCCGGCAGCAGCAGCCAGATTATCATACCCAATTTGAGTCTGTTCATTGCGTTATCCTGTGTTGAATTGTCGGATTTAAAGACTGGCACAAGGCCCTACACTACAAAACTATCGTTTTAACGCCCCCGAACCCGCCCGCGGAGCAATGCCACACGGTGAGACAATCCTCCATCAGAGGATCGGATGATGCTCCGTCCGTCAGGACAGATAGCCATCGATCTTCTTCTGAATCTTGCTCTTGGGCAGCAGCCCCACCACCGACTCGCGGACGATGCCGTCCTTCACGAACATCAACTGCGGCACGCTGGTTATCCCGAACCGCATCGCTATCTGCGGGGTCTCCCCCACGTCCACCTCGAAGACCTTTATCCGTTCGCCGTATTCCTCCGCCAGCTCTTCCATTATCGGATGCAGCTTCTTGCAGGGGCTGCACCAGATAGCCCCGAAATCGATCAGGGTCAACCGGTCGGACTTTATGACCTCAGCCTCAAATTCAGCATCGCCGATCTTGGTCATTGACGACATTACCCCTCCCTAACTTTAACTATATATGCAGCGATAATTTCCTATGTTGGTCAGGAGTTATCCCCTTGTGCGGGCGACAACATGGTTCAGTATCTCCGTCACCTGCTCCACCGTGCGGAAGGCTTCAAACCGCGCCAGCTCCTCGCCATCCGGCGACAGAAACAGCACCGTCGGCAGACCTTTCACGCCGTATCTCTCCCAGGTCGCCTTGATCTGAGCGGTGATCTTCGAACCGTCAATTTTGAGCGGCACAAAGTCGCGGTTAACCATCCGCTGAACCGAAGGGTCACTGAAGGTCTTGTGATCGAGCTCGTTGCAGGCGGCGCACCAGTCAGCCCGGAAGTCGATCATGACCGGTCTGTCGGTCTGATGCGCCCGGGTGAAGGCGGCAGCCTCATCGTCATATATCCAGTTAACTCCCGTATGTTTCCTGCTGCTGTCTTCAGCAGCACTCACAACCCCTGAGCCGGCTGAGCCTCTCTCTGCAAACAGGCTGAGGTCCTCGATTCGAGCCAGCCCTATCAATACATAAAATGCACCCGCCAGCATAACGAACACCGCCACCCCCCGGCCGACCCTTCTGCCGAGCGGTGCCTCCGGTTCCATACGGCTAAACCCGCCAAGGAACCCGGCCAGCATCAGCAGCCCCACTCCGACCAGCAGGGTGAACCAGTCCTCCGGCACCAGCGCTTTGCCGAAGAAGAACGCCGCCGCAATCAGGACGACCCCGAACCCCTGCTTGACCCTCTCCATCCAGCCGCCGGCCCTGGGGAGCGTCGCCACGGCCCCGGTGAATGTTCCGATGACCACGAACAACATCCCCAGACCGCAGGCGAACACGAACAGATAGATAAATCCGGCCAGCAGATTTCCGGTCGATGACACCCAGCTCAGCAACGCCACCAGCACCGGCCCCACGCATGGCACCGCCACCAGACCGGTTGCTCCACCGATGAACAGCGCACCGAGATAGCCGGAATGCCTCTTCGATGACAGTCTGGACTGCCAGGAAGCCGGCAGGCTGATATCGAAAGCCCCCAGCATCCCAACCCCCATAACCAGGAAGACCAGCGTCACAAAACCGACCACATATGGGTTCCGAGTGTTGATCCCGAAGACCCCGCCGGTAGCCGCCGCCGCCACACCCAGTGCCGAATAGACCAACGCCAACCCCAGGACAAAGACCAGAGACAGCGACAGCCCCTTCAGACGGCTCCCGCTGGCTGTGGCTCCGATATAGGCAATGGTTATAGGTATAATCGGATAGACGCAGGGGGTGAAGCTGAGCAGGATACCACCGATGAAGATCCAGATCAGCGCCGTCAGTGAGCCGGTTTCCAGCGCCCGCCGGGCCCGCTCCTCGATTGAAAGCGAGCGCTCACCACCTGATGAAACGTCTGATGATGCGGCAGCTCCATCCGACGCAACGGTGAAGGCCGCACTGAACCGGCGCTCGATGGGTGCGGTGCAGTAGATCGGCTCAACCTCGGTGCAGATCTGGTAGCCCACCGTTCCGTCAGCCTCAATCCGTGCGCCGGGGGCGAGGCCCTCGGCGAGGATCAGCGGCACGGCCAGCTCAATCCGCCCTCTGTAAACGGTATCGCCTTCCCATTCAACCCCTGAAGGGAATGACGCCACTCCACAGGTCACCCCTTCAGTCTCTTCAGGCTGAACGAAGAAGAAGCCCAGCTCGCGGCCGGTGATATGCACCCCATCCGGCAGCTCCAACTCCACCACAAGCCTGCCCGAACCACCAGCCGGTATCGAGGAAGGCAGAACCTCGGCCTTCAGCCTCACGTCCCGTTCGGGGTCGAACTCTATCTGAGCCGATGCAACTGCACCATAAACGAGCGCGAGCCCGATGACCACAGACCCGCGCAGATATGACATCTTTGGCACTTGACCGTTTATGCTCGTCTGGTTAGCGGCAATTTATTCCTTAGCGGTTAAACAATCCGCCCTGATTATTCGATTGTGAACCTGATCGGCTGCTGCATCTGGACGGAAACGGGCTTGTCACGCTGCATACCGGGGGTGAAGCGCATTGCCTTCATCACCTTAACCCCCGCCTCGCCGAACCCGAGACCGGGCGGTTTCTCCTGCATAACCTTGACGTTAGTGGGGATCCCCTCCTTATTGACGATGAAACCGATCAGAACCATCCCGGACACCCCGGCCTCACACGCCATTTTGGGATACAGGTTGTGTTTGATGATATAATTGCGGATGGCCGCATCTCCGCCTTTGAGTGTAGGCGGGACCTCCACCTTAAAGAACGGCACTACCTCCTCCTCAATAGAAGGTGGTGGCGGTGGCGGAGCGATCATCGGGTCGAAGAAATCCGCCTCGGGGATGTCAACGTTATCCTCGATGTCCACCTCGGGGTCCTCCACAGGGATGGTGGGCTTGCGCGGCACCTCGATCTTCTTGATCGTTCTGGTGATGGGAATGTCCTCCACCTCGATGGGCGGAGCTTCGACTATGCGCAGCTCAACGTTTGATTCGAACCTCTTGAAGGCCATCAGCAGCACGATAATGATAAACAGCGCTATGGCTGACGAAGCCTCCAGCGTTCGACGATACTGATATTTCAGGTCTGCTCTGGGATCTTTACGCATTTATCAATCCAGAAAAACCTCGCCTGTCTCTGAAGGCGGCCACCAGAGTGTCCTTGTCCGAACGATAGATTATACCACCGGGCATCCAACCCTCAATGCCCACACCGCTGGCAGACATCCACTCCCCGGCCGGAGTGCATTTCAGCAGCAGTCCGTATGGCCGCACAGAAAGACCCGGTCACCCTCTTCACCTGAGTCGTCATAGTTGGTGAAGTAGAGCGAGCCATTATGAAAGACCAGATCGTTAGCCGGGTCATAGGCAGTCTGGAAATGGTCCGGCGCAGTGAGGTCATCGCCCTGACAGCTATAAAGAATTAAGCTCAAGATTATTAACGGACACCAGAACTTGGGTAGTGTCCAGAAATAATTGAGATGGAGTAGTCGGGTTTGTCTCAGCCCCGACTGTGTCGCGGTTGAGGACAAACC
>MWJR01000093.1 GCA_002127415.1 Calditrichaeota bacterium AABM5.125.24 | reverse complement strand
GGGTAGCCGGTGGAGGGTAGGTGAGCACGTCCGCGACGGATACAGCGACGCTGAAGCCCGGGAGCGCCTTGAAGCAGCGGGATTTAAGATAGTGCGGCTGGTGCGGGATTACGGGAAGGCGGGGCGGTTCGCCTGGGCTCTGCTCCAGAAGATACCGATCACTCTCCTGTCCAGAGGGAGACTGATGCTTCTGCCGGTGGCTCTATACCTTATTACTATATTACCGGTGGCGCTGGCGGCGATGTGGCTCGACCTGATCAAGGGCGACCATATCGATGGCGGCTCGCTGCTGGTTGTAGCAGCGCGCCCGGTGGAGCGTTAGCGGTGAGGCTGCCCTACCGGCTGGTCGGGAGCTTCAAAGGGCTGCTGTTCGTCCTGGCAGTGGCGATTGTGCTGGCGGTGATGGTCTATACCGAGCGGATGGTGTCCGAACTGCGCGAGAGCTCCCGGCGCTACCTGACCCTCAAGGTCGAGCGGTTTCGGATGCTGATTATGCAGGATGACGACGCGGCTCTGAACGAATATCTGAGCGAGATGGCCGCCAAGGATTTTCCCCTCATCGTGGCCGATTCCTCAGGGGCGCCGACGTCGTGGTCCGGTCTGCCCGATCTCGACCGGCTGCCAGAAGAGGCCGCCCTGATCAGGGCTCGCGATTACCAGCGGGAGTGGCTGTTCCGGGGGAACGAGCCGGTGCTGATTGAGGTGCCGGAATACGGTCTGACATACTACTTCTATTACGGCGACTCGCCCCAGATCCGGCGGTTGCGGATGATGCCGTGGATCGAGATGGCTGTGGTCGGGGGGCTGATCCTGATCGGCTATCTCGGCTTTCAGAACATCCGCAGGAGCGAGGAGCGGTCGGTCTGGGTCGGGATGGCAAGGGAGACGGCTCACCAGCTCGGCACACCGCTGACCTCGCTGCTGGGATGGGTGGAGCTGCTGAAGGAACGCCCGGACGATCCCGCTGTGCAGGAGGAGATCCTGCGGGACCTTGGCAGACTCGGGACTGTGGCAGATCGGTTCAACCGGATCGGTTCCAGAGCCCCGCTCAGCCTCGAGCCGCTGGGTCCTATCGTCGATGAGGCGGCGGGTTACATCCGGCGGCGGCTGCCTCAGTCGGGTGAGGGTTCGGTGCAGATCGATATAAGGCTGCCGGAACAGCTCACCGCACGGGTGAACCCCATACTGTTCGGCTGGGTGATGGAGAACCTGCTGAAGAACGGTGTGGAGGCGATGCGAGGCAGGGGGGGTAGGGTTGAGGTTCGGGGCGGATCGAGAGGGCGTAAGGTGGCGCTGGAGGTGGTCGATGACGGCTGTGGTATCCACCGGCGTGAGTGGCGCAACGTGTTCCGACCCGGCTATACCACCAAGGAGCGCGGCTGGGGACTGGGTCTCTCTCTGGCACGCCGCATCATTGAGGACGCTCACCGGGGGCGGATCTTCGTCGTCAATTCGAGCCCTGAACGGGGGACCCAGATTCGGGTGCAGCTGCCGGCTTAGATTTAATCCTGAAGATGGTTTCAAACTTGCCTGGCAGGTGAATATTCTGGACATTTTTACCTCTTGAGACGTTAATATTTATAGAATGGAGGCGGAGACAGAAGGGATGGTTGATACAGTGCAACTGCTGATCACATGGGGCGCGCCTCTGGGGCTGGTGCTGGCCGGTCTTATCGCCGGGTTGATACTCAATTTCTTCCTGCGCCGCTACTTGATTCGACTGGCGGAACTGACGCACTGGCAGTATGTTGACCTTATCGTGCGGGGTCTGGCCGGCAAACTGCCGCTGTGGGGATTGCTGGTTGGTGTGATGCTGGCGCTGCCGATGGTCAGCCTGAATGAGGCGGTTCACACCGTGATAACCAAGGCCGTCTATATCGTTCTTGTGCTATCGATCACATGGACGGTGGCCCGGCTTAGCGGGGAGCTGTTCAAGCAGACGATGGGGTTGCCGGAGCGGGCAGCGTCCACCACCATCTTCAATGTGATCGTGCGTGTGGGGATCTGGGCGGTTGGTATTATGGTCGTGCTGCCGACGCTCGGCATCTCCATCACCCCGATTCTCACTGCTTTGGGCGTAGGCGGTCTGGCCGTCGCTCTGGCCCTTCAGGATACCCTGTCGAACCTCTTCTCCGGCATTCAGATCCTCCTGTCGGGACAGATCAAGGTCGGTGATTACATCAGACTGGACAGCAGTGAGGAGGGCTACGTAACAGACATAAACTGGCGCAATACAACCATTCGCCAGTTGCCCAACAACCTGATCGTTGTCCCCAACAGGAAATTGGCTGAGGTCGTAGCCACAAACTACAACCTGCCTGAGCACGAGATGTCGGTGCTGGTTCAGGTCGGGGTCAGCTACAAGAGCGACCTTGCGCAGGTCGAACGGGTGACGATCGAGGTCGCAACCGAGGTGATGAAGAACGTCGAAGGGGGGGTTCCTGAACATCAGCCATTCATAAGGTATCACACCTTCGGCGATTCGAGTATTAACTTTTCGGTTATACTGCGTGCTCGGGAATTTGTAGATCAGTATCTGATCAAGCATGAGTTCATCAAGCGGCTGCATGCCCGCTATAAGAAGGAGAGGATCGAGATCCCGCTCCCGCAGCTGGTGGTGACGATGAATAAGATGAATAATGGGCGATGAATAATGAATACATATCACAATCGAAACTGAACATCGGAGCGATAGATGGAGCGGGTTGATTTTCTGGTGATCGGTTCCGGCATCGCCGGCCTCACCTCGGCCCTCGAGGTGGCCGACCACGGAACGGTTATGGTGATCACCAAGAAGCAGGACACCGAGTCGAACACCAACTACGCCCAGGGGGGTATCGCCACCGTTCTGGGTCCGGAGGACAGCTTTGAGCAGCATATCCAGGACACCATCAGGGCCGGGTCAGGTCTGTGCAACCGGCGAGCGGTGGAGATTATGGTGCGTGAGGGGCCGCAGCGGATCATCAACCTGCAGAGATGGGGGATCGAGTTCTCATATTACTATGAGAACGACCGGAAGGTGCTGGCACTGGGGCGCGAGGGGGGTCACTCCCGCGAACGGATCGTCCACAAGGCGGACTACACAGGTCGCGAGGTAGAGAGCATCCTTGTGAAGCGCTGTCAGGAGCACGACTCGATCCGCATTCTGGAACATTCCGCCGCGGTGGACCTGATGCTAAGCCGCAATTCTGGACGGGCGCGCTGTGTGGGGGCCTATATTCTGACGCGGGAGGGTGAGTTGGAGCCGATACTGGCCCGGATTACGATGCTCTCCACCGGAGGCTGCGGCCAGGTCTATCTGCACAACACTAATCCCACCATCGCCACAGGTGACGGGATCGCTATGGCCTACCGGGCCGGGGCTCGGGTATCAAACCTCGAATTTATGCAGTTCCATCCCACCACTCTCTATCCATCATCCGACCAGGCATTCCTCATCTCGGAGGCGGTGCGCGGATTCGGTGGGGTGCTGCGCCGGTCGGACGGCGAGGCCTTTATGAAACGGTATCACCCCCAGGGGGACCTGGCCCCGCGCGACATCGTGGCCCGCGCAATCGACCAGGAGATGAAGAACCGGGGAGAGGACTTTGTTTATCTCGATGTCACCGGACGCCGTCCGGATGAGGTGCGGGAACGTTTCCCGAACATATACAGCCACTGCCTGTCGCGTAACATCAATATCACCAAGGAGTGGATCCCGGTGGTGCCGGCGGCGCACTATATGTGCGGGGGGGTGGTGACCGACCTCGGCGGTCGAACCTCAATCCCGGGCCTGTATGCCACCGGCGAGGTAGCCTCGAGCGGGGTGCACGGCGCCAACCGTCTGGCATCAAACTCGCTGCTCGAAGCGGTGGTCCTTGCTCACCATGCCGCCGGGCGGGTGGTGAAAGAACTGATTGACACCACCGAGCCGGAGGTTCCTTTCACCCCCGATATACCCCCCACCATCTACACTGAGGAGGAGTGGGTGCTGGTCTCCCACGATCGCTTCCAGATCCGCAAGCTGATGTGGGACTACGTGGGCATCGTGCGCAGCACCCTCAGGCTGGAGCGTGCCAGACGGCGAGTGGATCTCATCCGTAACGAGGTCTATGACCTGTGCCGCCGAGCCAGGATGACCACGGGGCTGGTGGAGCTGCGCAATATCGCGCTGGTGGCCACCTTGATCATCCGGTCAGCCCTGAGGCGCAGGGAGAGCCGCGGCCTGCATTACACCACCGACTACCCCGATCGGGACAGCTCCCGCCCCCCGAGGAATACAGTCCTCGTCCGTCGTCGGAGGAAGTCGTCGACGGTCTGACCCGAGCCATGCGCCGCCTGGTGGGCTCCCCCTGGCCCGTGGTCTCCCTGGCGCTCGCTGTCAGGGTGGTCTATCTGGTCACGTATGGCGGATCGCCATTTTTCCTGGCGCCGATGTGGGACGCCGGGGAGTATCACGACATCGCCCTCGCCCTCTCACACGGTAAGCTCGACCCCGCCCTCACCTTCCGGCCACCTTTATATCCTTTATTATTAGGTCTGATCTATCTGCTGTTCGGTGCAGGGGCTCTACTGCCAAGACTGTTGCAGATGGCAATCGGAACCTGGTCATGTGTGCTGGTGATGCGTATCGGCGAGCGTCTCTTCGGCAGGACAGCCGGATTCCTTGCAGGGATACTGATGGCGCTGTCCGGACTGATGTTCTATTTCGACCTTGAACTGCTGCCGACAACCCTGGTGCTGTTCCTGTATCTTCTGTTTCTCTATGAACTCCTGCAGGTTGACAGCGGGGTCGGTTCACCGCTTCGAGCGGGTCTGCTGTTCGGCCTGGGCTGCCTGGCGCGACCGCTGCTGCTGACCTTCTTCCCGGTGGCGCTGTGGTGGATCTGGCGGGGTTCACAGGGGTTAAAGGGAGGCGTGAGGTTCATCTGGAGCGCCGCGCTGCCGCTGGCGGCGTCGCTGGCTCTGCATCTGGCATCTGGTTCGGGTCCGGTGCCGGTCTCGGCGCAGGGTGGGGTGAACTTCTACATCGGTAACCATCGAGCCGCCGACGGGATGACCGCCAGATTCCCCGGTATCGGAGCCGGCTGGGGCTGGGAGGAGGTCCGCAGGTGGGCCGAGACCAGGGCTGAACGCTCTCTCAACGCTGCCGGGATCGACCGGATATACTGGCGGGAAGGGTGGCGGGAGGTTTCGGCTGATCCGGCAAGATGGGCGGGGTTGATGCTGCGGAAGGCGGCGCTGTTCTGGAACCGGCTGGAGATATCGAATAATCGCGACTTATACTACCACGCTGAACGCTTCAAGAT
>MWJR01000001.1 GCA_002127415.1 Calditrichaeota bacterium AABM5.125.24 | reverse complement strand
AAGCAATTCTCGGACAGACTGTTTCGCCGGAATGATGAGTTAATGAATGCGCATAAATATACAACGCTATGTATAGTTCCCCATCTTTCATACGGTGGAGGTTCGACATTCTCGCCGGCCTGCGCAGACTGGAAGTCCGCACACTCACTCCCCATTATAAAAACCCCCCCGACCTGACGGTCAGGCCGGGGGGGGGTAAATTGCTCGGGTGCAGTATTACCGCAAGAGTATCGCCTTCTGCAGCCCGCGATACCGTCCGGCATCCATCCTGATCAGGTAAACCCCGGATGTCACCCGGTCGGCTTCCCAGATGGCTTCATAGCGCCCGGCCGAGTATTGACCGTTGGCCAGGGCAGCCACCCTGCGTCCGTGCATATCCCAGACCGTTATGCTGACCGCACTCGGCTGAGGCAGACCGAAGCGAACCGTGGTCCTGGCGTTGAACGGGTTGGGGAAGTTGGGCGCCAGGAAGAAGACGTCTGGTATGGTGGTGCCATACTGATCCCTGACACCGAGAGCCGGTATCAGGAAGCGCCACCTCTCACTCGAAGGGGTTATGGCCATCGAATCGTCTATCGCCACTACCCACCAGGTCACCCAGATGTCCTCCAAGCGCTCGATACCCAGGGAATCGGCTATGATGGGATGGAAGGCCACATCAGGAACTTCCGTCACATCAATCGGATATGAGGCTACCGAGTCTTCAGATATATCGGGCGCCATGAAGTATATCAGGTAGTGAACGGCGTCCACCTCCCACTCGTTCTGAGTGGCCTCCTGCCAGGCGAAGTCTATAGTTCCCATCGAGTCAGGGTCGTATGCGATCTGCAGGCCATCCTCCGGGGCTATCAGGCTGAACGGGTCTGGCGGGTCGTTGACCTGATGCACGGAAACACTGAAGCGCACGTCAACGAACTCGTCCCAGATATCCGTAGCCCTGATCTCAACTAAGAGTCCGGGCGGAACCACCGCAAAGTCGGCCTGAGGCGTCGCACGCAGCTCGTGTTCAGCGTTAACGTCAAACAGCCCGAGCTCTTCAGGACGGATGCGGATATCAAAGGCGAGCGGCTCGCCGTCGGGATCGAAGACGAAACCGTCGAGGTCGAGAATCAATACATCTTCAGCATCCTCGAGGATCACCTGATTGGGCGGCTGCTGACCATCCACCAGTTCCGGCGCCCGGTTGACGTTGCCGACCAGGATGTTGACCTGAATCTCGTCGGTTTCCTCGTCGGTGTCGGTGACGCGGAAGATAGGTGTATAAGGTTCATCACCGCGCCAACAGGTGTCGTTCGGCGTCCAGGTAAATACAGCAGTGCCGGGAGGATCCACCTCTTCGAAGCCCCACTGATCGCCCGGGTCGCCGGGCAGGTCGTCCTGATCCGCCACATCCCAGACCAGATCACCCGGTTCATCCTCATCGTCCCTGGATCTGAACACGATTCTTAGCTCTGCAAACTCATCGACAGCCACGTCGATTTCATCGGGCATCTCCAGGTCGTTGGGATCGACTATGACCGGCGGGTCGTTGACCGATAGGACATGGAGGGTGAAGTCGTATTCGGTGGCAATGTCGCGTCCCGGCAAGGGGCTATCAATCCTGCCGTCAACCCTGCGCACGACGCGGACCTGCATCGTCCGCTCGTGGATGCTGCGCACACGCCGCACCTGGCGGGCGTCACGATCTTCACCCTGCCCGTCGTCAGCCGTCAACTGACAATCGACATCACCGAACCAGTTGGTGTCGGGCCTGACGCTGTAGATATGATTGTCCTCGACCACTTCGATCCGCTGGCTGATGTTGGCTGCCGCACTGTAGAGGAAGTCCAGGGTATCGCCGTCGGAATCCTCGAACAGGGTATCCAGCAGCGCGACCTCGGTCCAGTCGGCGTCTTCATCAACCGTGAACTCATCGTTCTCCAGCGGTTTAGCCACCTCAGGCGCGCGGTTGACGTTATTCACTGTGATCAATGCGACCGTATAGTCGCTGAACTGCGGATCGTCGGGATCGTCGTAGGTCTCGAAGGTGAGATGGTGCACACCGGCGGCAAAGTAACTGGTATGCCAGCTGAACTCACCGGTATTGGCGTCGAAGGTAGCCTCTCCAAGGAGTTCTGCATTCCACTCCTCCTCGTCGGCCCAGTTGAGCAGCATTACCTCAACCGGTGGATTGACCACCGCAATCGTGAACTCGACCACCGCATCCTCGTCAACCTCTACAGGCGTGATCTGCTTTGGGCCCCACCAGTCCTCAATCCGCAATGTCACGCGGGTGAACCCCAAACTTCTCCAGTTGAAGTTCCCCTCCAGGAATTCAACGACCTTGATTCCGAACTCCTCCTGGTCCAGGACATATTCCTGCTCCTTCGAGGCGTCCCAGAAGTGGATTATTATCGGCTCATTGCCTGCGAAGCCCTCGACAATATCACCTGTCTCGCCTACATCTCCCCAGGCGGTCAGGCCGATGTCCTCCTCCGGATCCTCAACTGTGGTGGCACCGGCGCAGAAACCGATATAGGATGTGAAGGCCGCGACCTCGTCGCCTATCGCGGGACCGGCTCCGGCCAGATCAAACCCTTCGATCAGGATGGTGTGGCTGGAAGCAGTGGTTTTGACCTGGTAGTGGCCAACACGGTCGGAACCCATCCCGTTGGCGATGATGACGAACTCGGTCTCGTCAGGGTCATCGTTGAAAACGGTTATGTGTCCTACGAAGACGGCCACCCTGTCCGGTGTGAAGGTCACCTCCAGCTCGAACGACTCATCCGGCGCCAGCACTAACGGGTTGCCGAAGTTGTGTTCAAAGACCTCCAGATCGACTTCCACGCCTTCCACCGTCAGATCAATCCCGCCGATGTTGCTGATGGTAAAGATAGTGCTGGCAGACTCATCCAGGAACAGCGGGCCGAAGGCATACGAGGCCGGGTCGGAATGGATCTGCGCTGGAATGATGGGGTTGACCGCTGTGAGAATGACCGTCGTGACGGCGTTGACGGTGAAGGTCTCGGGACCCCCAACATACTCCGCCTCACAAATCAGTTCACATTCCGTCCGCCAATCCCAGAAGCGGAACTCGAATGGCTCCCCGCCGTTGAAGCCATCCTTGAACGGGTTTGTGGGGTCAGCGGCGTAGGCTGCCAGACCGATGTCCACATCCCCCTCGACCACCACATGACCGCCGCACAGCCCCTCAGGAGTGAACACGGCTACCTCGTCCAACGGCACCAGAGGTCCCCCCTCCAGATCCTCTTCACCACGGAAGATCAGAGCGCTCTCGACCTGGATCAGGTGGTCGTTGTCAGTTGCAAGGTGATGGAAAAGGTCCTCCGAAACGGCCCCGTAGCCGCGCATAAGGAAGGTCACCTCGGGCTCAATCGGATCGTTCGATGTGATGACCAGAGAGCCGTCATACTGCACCTCTTCATCCGGGTTAAAGGTGATGGCCAGCTCCAGCATCTCATCCGGCGCAATGTCCAGCGGCAGCTCGGGCAGTTCGACCGCGAACTGTTCATCCCCCAAGTGCTCGATACCCTCGATGGTCAAGGTGGTGCCCAGGGTAACGATCGATAAGACATATTCGCCCGCTGCGTCTTCAACAGGCAGCACACCGAAGTAATATTCATCGGCGCTGAGCTCTATGTCGGGCTCCTCCACCACATCCACGCCTACACCATAGAGATCCACATAAAGCATCGGGTCTAACGGATCGTTTGAACCTATGGCAAGCCGTCCTGCGAATTCCTCTGCAGCGGTGGGACGGAAGGTGACGGTGACTTCGAGTTCCTGCATGAAGGTCAGCTCGACGGGTCCTTCGAAGTCAATGCCGAACTCCCACTGGTCTGACGCAATCTCCTCGACCACCAGCAGGCCGAACCCGTGATTGGCAATACTGAGGCCCCACTCCTTGCGCTGGTCGTCATCCCAATCGGCCTGACCGAAGTCGTGTTCGGTGGCAGAGAGCTCAATGTTCGGCTCGGGCAGGCCGAATTCAGCCGCCAGATTCAGGTGGCTGATGCCGTTCGGAGTGAACACCTCAGGAGACTCCTCCAGGAACTCTGCCACAGCAGGGGCTTCAACCTCAGCGTCAACATCCCAGACTTTGAAGGCAAAAAGCTCACCCTCGACAAAGCCGTTAATGACGGGGTAGCAGATGGTATCTTCTTCAACGATAACGATGATGTAAGTGGACTCATCGTCCACCCAGGCGGTAAGTCCGGCCTCGCCGTCCTCATTGATAAATCCACCGCCGGCGCACAAACCAGACTCGGTGAAGACACCGACTTCATCACCCTCCACCAGGGCATCGCCTTCCAGCGTTGCCTCCATTACGTGCAAGGTGTGACTGCCATCCACGATAGTCTCCTGGTAGCGGAAGTGGCGTTCATCAGCCGCACCGCCGCGGCCGACCAATGCAACGGAGTCAACCTCAACCACTGGATCGTTGCTGGTAATGATTATGAAGCCATTAAAATAGGCATCATCATCCGGTGTGAAGGTTACCAGCACGTTGAAGTGATCGTCGGGGCGCAGCAGTGCCTCACCCTCGAAGTCGGTGGTGAAGGCCTCGCTGTTGCTCTCAACTGCGGTCACCAGGAGATCAGCATCCCCTTCGTTCAGTATCACCATCCGCCAGGAGGCGCTCTCGTCGATGACCACGTTGCCGAAGAAGTGCTCGTCCTCAACCAGCGCAATCATCGGGTCGCCCTCCTTGATCCCCTCGCCACTGAGCAGAACACTGATCTCACCGTTGTCGGGGTCGTTTGATCGGATGGTCATGGTAAAGCCGTATTCGCGAACGAATGCGGGGATGAAGGAGACGATCACCCGATAAGGTGGATCATCGGCTCCAATAACCACCGGCTCTGTGAAGTCGCAGGAAAAGATCTGACCGAGGACACTGATCTCGCTGATCTCCAGGGCCCGAACACCGTCATTCGCGATGTATAGCGACCAACGTGCGATCTGTTCGATCGGAACCGGTCCGAAGTCGTGCGAATCTTCGGATAGAGCGATCTCAGGAGGAGGCGCCTCCACGCTGTGGCCCATTACGTGGACGGTGATAACCTCATTCTTCTCATCGTTCGAGGTGATGTTGATGTCGGCCTCGAACTCCCCCTCAGACTCCGGGGCGAAGGTTACGGTAACGGGAAGAGATTCACGAAATCCGAGGGTGACTTCACCCTCGAAGTCGGTGGTGAAGTATTCGCTTCCATCGACCTTAACGCTGCTGACAGTCAGCGGCTTTAGACCGAGGCTCCAGATCCCGAATGTCCACTCATCGATCCCTGTCTCTTATACACATCTCC
>MWJR01000136.1 GCA_002127415.1 Calditrichaeota bacterium AABM5.125.24 | reverse complement strand
ATCTTCATAGCCGGCGCCTGTCAGTCGCCCAAGGACATCCCCGATTCGGTGGCTCAGGGTGCCGGAGCGGCCGGAGCCGTGCTTTCTCTCGGCGATATCTTCTCTATGGAACCTATCTACAGTGTCATCGACGATGAACTGTGCGCCGGGTGCAAGGTCTGTATCTCTGTCTGTCCATACGACGCCGTCAGTTTCGATGAAGAGAAGAAGGTGAGCGTGATACAGGAGACGTTGTGCAAGGGATGCGGAGCCTGTGTGGCCGCCTGCGCCTCGGGTGCCAGTTATCAGAAGAGCTTCAGGGACGAACAGTTGCTGGCAGAACTTGAAGGAGCGCTTGCCTATTGATTGAATTGTAGGATGGGTGAAGAGAAACGAAACCCATCCCTTTAAGCTGAGGAGCTGGGGAGCAGAGGGGTAGAAGGTAGGATGGGTGAAGAGAAACGAAACCCATCCCTTTAAGCTATTAAAGGACAAACCTTGGCAGAATATCACAGGGTTTATCAAAAAGGTGGAATGTATTTCTTCACCCTTGTTACCTTTCAACGGCGACCTATTTTTAATGACGCTGCAGCTATTAAGTTGTTGGAGAATACCATAAGATCTGTTCAGGTCAAATACCCCTTTGAAATTGTAGCTTTTGTGATCTTACTCGATCATCTTCATTATGTATGGACGCTACCAGAAGATGAATCCAACTTTTCTATCAGATGGAAATATATTAAGTCGAGTTTCACCAAAGAGTACCTTAAAGGCAGGAGAATAGATGTCTCTGAATCCATGAGAAAGAAAGGTGAAAAGGGGGTTTGGCAGAGAAGATTTTGGGAACATTTGATCCGAGATCAAGATGACTTAAACCTTCATCTTGATTATATTCATTACAATCCGGTGAAACATGGGTTAGTGTGTTCTCCCGGGGAGTGGGAATATAGTAGCTTTTCAAGCTTTGTGAAAGGGGGGTATTACACAGAAGATTGGGGTGGAGATGTAAAAAAAGATGTGTTACTCATGGATTTTGAATGATATGGTCTGGTGGGTTTCGCTGATGCTACAATCATCCCACTTCTGCATTTTTCTTTAAACGTAGACAGACAGTCTGGTGGGTTTCGCTGATGCTACACCCACCCTACTTTTACTTTTATATCTTTGTTTAACTGGACAGAACAAAATTTTAGAAATATCCGGAGACATAACTTCATGGCTGACAACGATTTTGAACCCAAACTGGTGGGGTTTCTGTGCCGCTGGTGCACTTACCAGGGCGCCGATCTGGCTGGCACCAGCCGTATTCAATACCCCCCCAATCTGGTCCCCATCCGGGTGATGTGCTCCGGTCGAGTGGACCCCGTCTTTGTATTGAATGCCTTCTCACGGGGGGCGGACGGGGTCGTCATCTTCGGCTGTCACCCGGGGGATTGCCATTACCAGGAGGGGAATTATAAGGCTGTTCGACGATACAACCTGCTGGTCAAGTTAATCGAACAGTTGGGTATTGAAAAAGAACGGCTGAGGCTGGAATGGGTCTCGGCTGCCGAAGGTGCGCGGTATGCGAAGGTAGTGAAGGAGATCACGGAAGAGATCAAACAGTTAGGTCCCCTTAACTGGGGAAGAACTGAGGAGAATTGAGATGGCGAAACCGAAGGTCGCCTTTTACTGGTGTGCCTCATGCGGCGGCTGTGAGGAGGCGGTGATTGACCTTGCCGAAGACATCCTCAAGGTGGTGGAGGCGGTTGACATCGTCTTCTGGCCGGTGGCGCTGGATTTTAAGAGGAAGGACGTGGAGGCAATGGAGGACGGCTCCATCGCCGTATCCTTCATCAACGGAGCGGTCAGAACCTCGGAACAGCAGGAGATGGTCGAACTGTTGCGGAGAAAGTCAGGACTGGTGGTAGCCTTTGGCTCCTGCTCCCATCTGGGCGGGATACCGGGACTGGCCAACTTCTGGGACAGGAACGCCATCGTCAACCGGGCCTACCTGACCACCCCCTCCACCGACAATCCCGACAAGGTGATCCCACAGGTGAGTTATGAGACGGAAGTGGGTGAGTTGACTTTGCCGGAGATTTACGATACGGTTAATTCCCTGGATCAGGTTATTGATGTGGATTACTATCTTCCCGGCTGCGCTCCGCCTCCCGATTTAATAATGAATGCCGTAACCGCCATCCTGGAGGGAAAGCTGCCCCCCAAAGGTTCCGTCCTCTCCCCTAATAAATCCCTGTGTGATACCTGCAAACGGAATGAGACCAAGCCGGAAAAGCTGTTGATCAAAGAGATCAAGAGACCTTACGAGATTCTGATCGATCCGGAAAAATGCTTTCTGGAGCAGGGACTTCTCTGTATGGGCCCCGCCACTCGCGGAGGATGTGGCGAGCGCTGCATCGAGGGAAATATGCCCTGCCGAGGATGCTTCGGTCCCACCGATCAGGTGAAGGATATGGGGGCTAAATTCCTGTCGGCTTTTGCATCCATGCTCGACACCAATGATGAGGAGGAGATTAAGCGGATCGTGGATACCATTGTGGATCCGGCCGGAACCTTCTACCGCTTCAGTCTGCCCTCATCCATCCTGAAAAGAAGAAATATGAAAGGGATATAAAATGGGAGAACGAATTACCATAGACCCCATTACCCGGCTCGAGGGGCACGGAAAGATAGAGATTTTTCTGGATGATAATGGTGATGTGAAGCAAGCCTATTTTCAGATTCCGGAGTTGCGGGGGTTTGAACAGTTCTGCGTGGGGAGGCCGGCCGAGGAGATGCCGCGCATAACCCCCAGGATCTGCGGCGTCTGCCCCACAGCACACCACATGGCCTCAACAAAGACCCTGGACGACCTGTTCAAGGTGGAACCCACCCCAACGGCCAAGAAGCTAAGAGAATTGTTGTATAATATCTTTACGCTGGAGGATCACACCCTGCACTTCTTCTACCTGGGCGGGCCGGATTTCGTGGTAGGGCCCCAGGCTCCCGCCGGGGAGCGCAATATTCTGGGGGTGCTGGGTAAAGTGGGGCTCGAGATCGGCGGTAAGGTGATACGCCTCAGGAGGGAATGCCGGGAGATTATGACCAAAATGGCGGGCAAGGTCATCCATCCTGTCTTCGGACTTCCGGGGGGTGTCTCCAAGGGGCTGACGGAAGAAGATCGCAGTGGGATTGAAGAGACCGCCAAATTTGCGGTGGAATTTTCCCAGTTTGCCCTGCAGCTCTTCGACGATATTGTTCTTAAGAACAAGGAATACGTCGATCTGGTCGTCGGTGACATCTATCAGCACCGAACCTACTATATGGGGCTGGTGGATGAGAACAACAAGGTCAACTTCTACGATGGTGACCTCCGGGTCGTGGACCCCAACGGGAAGGAAACGGCAAAATTCAAGGCACGGGATTACCTGGATTTTATCTCGGAACATGTTGAGCCCTGGTCTTATGCAAAATTTCCATACCTTAAAAAGGTGGGCTGGAAGGGCTTTGTGGACGGCGAAGATTCCGGGGTTTTCCGCGTAGCTCCCCTGGCGCGGTTGAATGCCTCCGACGGAATGGCTACCCCGCTGGCTCAGGTCCAGTATGAGAAGATGTATGAGACCCTGGGTGGCAAGCCGTCCCACCACACCCTGGCCTTCCACTGGGCCAGGTTGGTGGAGTGCGTCCAGGCCGCTGAACAGATGCTGGAACTGGCGCAGGATCCTGAAATTACCAATCCCGATATTCGTAATATACCTACTGAAACACCGATCGAGGGGATCGGCGTGGTGGAGGCCCCCCGGGGCACCCTTTTTCATCACTACAAGACCGACGAAAAGGGACTGATCACCGAGGCCAACCTCATAGTGGCTACCGTGAATAACAACGCCGCCATGTGTATGTCGGTGGAGAAGGCAGCCAAGGGGTTGATCAAGGGGGGCAAAGTCTCGGACGGCCTCCTCAATATGGTGGAGATGGCATTCCGTCCCTACGATCCCTGTCACGCCTGCGCCACTCACGCCCTGCCCGGAGAGATGCCACTGGTGGCTAATATCTACAATTCAAAGGGTGAACTTGTAGAGACGTTGAACAGGCCCTGACCCGGATTTTTGGGGTTCAGCTCATGCCGGAAACAATAAAAACCCTTATCCTCGGCCTGGGAAATACCTTGATCAGGGATGACGGGGTGGGCATCCGTGTAGTCAGAGAGCTGAAGAATCATCTCCCTTCATCCGACAATTTACACATAGAGGAAAGTTCCCTCTTCGGCCTGGCCCTGATCGACCTAATCCTGGGGTATGATCGGGTTATTATTCTGGATGCCGTGAAGACGGGGGCGCATCCGGTCGGCTATGTCCACGAGGTCGGGGTGGAGGAGCTCAAGGGTTTGCCGGCCGCCCCTTCTCCCCATTACACCGGCCTTCCCTCCCTGTTGAGATTAAGTCGAGAACTCAAGCTGGATGCTCCGACTCAAATGCAGGTGCTGGGGATAGAGGTGGCCGACCCCTATTCTTTCGGGGAGGAGTTCACCCCGGAACTGAAAGAGGTCTTTCCCCGGATAGTCCACCGAATTCTGGAGATAATCAACAAAACTCAGTCCAGGACGGTTGATGACAGTGTTCCTGTAAATACCTGATTGCCAGGATTTACGAGTCCGTCTCATTTTTCTCTCCTGCAGGGTGAGAACGACGGTTTTCACCCTGCAGGATTTTTTTATTCTGGCGAGTGAATCCGGATATGCCGGATTTATAACGATGCTTAAAAGAGATTCCGTATAAGGATTGTAGTCGGGGTTGTCCTCAACCCCGGCAGTCGGGCTTGAGACAAGCCTGACTGCAGCTAAGTTATAAAAATGCTTTCAGGCATTGTTCTAAGCCCCTGAAAGGTGTTGCTTTACTATCAGTTATTATGTATATTTCAAGCACCTTTTAGGTGACAGCCAGCTCGATCTTAACACAGGTTATTCTGGGATATAAAACCGGATAAACAGATACACTCAACAATAAGGTTAATGGGTGGCCCGGGTTGCTTCCAGCCCGGGCCTCTTCTGATAATTAGTAATTGTTAATCTCCTGATATCACAACCAATTGGCTCAAGTCCAACTTTTAAGAGGTAGTTATGACCCTCAATGCAGCTACTAATGTCACCTGGCACAGCGGTCATGTCGATCGTAAGGAAAGGGGAAATCTTCTGAAACAGAAGGGCCTTACCATCTGGCTCACGGGTCTTCCATCTTCAGGTAAGAGCACCATAGCTTTCACATTGGAACATAAATTAGTAAAGCAGGGGCGTCTGGCATATGTGTTGGATGGCGACAATGTTCGTCACGGATTGAATAAGAATTTAGGGTTTTCCGCTGAGGACAGAGAGGAGAATATCAGGCGTATCGGTGAAGTGGCAAAGCTTTTCGCAGACGCAGGAATTATCACCATTACAAGTTTCATTTCGCCTTATCGCAACGACCGTAACCGGGCACGGACAATACATCAGGACAGCGGATTGACTTTCATTGAAATTTTTATCGATACACCGGTGGAAATCTGTGAGGAGCGCGACCCGAAAGGATTGTATCAGAAAGCGCGGAGAGGAGAGATAAAGGGGTTCACAGGGGTTGACGATCCGTATGAACCGCCGGTAAACCCGGAACTGGTATTGAAAACAGAGGACAAATCACCCGAACAAATCGTTGACAGTATCTTTGAATACCTGAATAAACAGGGTTATTTGTCCAGAACAATGGAATAATAAACTCCTTTAACTTATAGGCCCAACCCGAGAGAGTTGAAAGCGTCAGCCGAGTGCTGGCAGATGCCCTCATCTGCCAGCAATAACAATGACTTAGGTGTCACACGAGGACTTGTGACACCACGCTTTTATGGCGGGCACGGAGTCCCTCCCTACCAATCGAGGGTTGCTGTAAAAAGCAAACCCTATCACTTTGGAGATAGTCAACTCTGGAATATTCCATAGTAGTATTCATAATTGTCGGTTTCATCGCCCAGATGATAAATGGAGCCCTGGGGATGGGTTATGGAATTAGCTCAACAACCTTTCTGATAGGCATTGGCATTCCTCCCGCTGCAGCCAGTGCCAGCGTTCACACTGCGGAGATATTCTCAAGCGGTGCATCCGGATATTCACACTGGAGGTTGGGTAATGTAGATAGAAAGTTGTTCACCAAGCTGTTGGTGCCCGGGATAATTGGTGGGATAATCGGAGCGTATATATTGACTTCTGTGCCGGGGGAGGCAATTAAGCCTTTCATCGCCATTTATCTGCTTATAATGGGAGTAATAATAATCCGGAAAGCTTTCACGAAAATTCACATTAGAGAAGTTAAAACAAAACTGGCGCCGCTGGGTTTCTTTGGTGGTTCGCTTGATGCTTTGGGGGGCGGAGGATGGGGCCCCATTGTAACCACAACATTGTTGGCGCGTGGAAATAATCCCAGGTTCACTGTAGGTTCAATCAATCTTGTAGAATTCTTTGTCACCATAGCCGAATCAATCACCTTCATTCTGACCATCGGGCTGGTGCACTGGAAGATAATAATCGGTCTGATTATAGGTGGTGTAACGGCGGCCCCGGTAGCTGCCTTATTATGCAAGAAGTTGCCAACACGAGCCTTGATGATCTCGGTCGGGATATTAATCGTATTTTTAAGCCTTAGAATCATTTACCATGTTTATATGTAATTGTGGTATGCTAGATCAAAAATAAGCAGATATTTTTCACTTGTCAGAATATCTGTAAAATAGACTCAAAAATTAAAGCTGAGACAATCATATGAGTTCACCACGCCCGAAAAACCCATTCGTTCAGTCGCTGCCTTTTGATTCAACCCGCTATACAGCTCTGTTAAAACCACCGAAAAGCAATCAATTAAAATCCGGCTTCGTTTCACTGGCACCGAAAGAGGAGGTTGGAAGTCACTCAACTGAGAATTGCGAGGAGATGCTAATCATCCTGAGTGGTGTTGGCGAAATGGTGATTAACGGGCAAGACAAAATGAAGCTCGCAGCAAATCAGATCGCTTATGTTCCTCCGGAAACCGAACACAATGTTGAAAACGTTGGGAATGAACCGCTGAGATATATCTATGTTGTGTCGAAGGTGACTGCCTAATTTCGTAGTAGGATGGGTGAAGAGAAATGAAACCCATCATTTTCTGTTTCTCTGAGTATCCTCTTCGGTTCTTGAACCATACTGTGAGCTTCGCCCAAGATCCTGCAGAATTATCTCCCGGGTCTGGAGTGAAAAGATAGAAAGGAGGGAGCGAAAAAATCGCTCCCTCTTCAGTTACCTATGATGGTCGTGGTGTCATACTTCAGTGTGACACCATATTTATACCCGACCTTATGGTCGGACAGGAATGTCCGACCTACTGTTCCTTTTCCGGTTCGAACCTGCCGCCCAGGTGGTCGGCCAGGAACTTCTCCGCCGCTGCAAAGAATTTGAGCCGATTCTCCGGTCGTGCGAAGCCGTGCCCCTCATCCGGGAACTCCATATACTCAACCGTCTTGCCTGCCTCCTTCAAGGCGTCGCGGATCTGGATGCTCTCGGCAACCGGAACGCGCGGATCGTTGGCGCCCTGAACGATGTATAGTGGCGCTTTAATCTTATCAATGTGGGACAGCGGCGAACGCTCCTTCAACATCTCGGCGTCCTCCTCAGGATGTCCGATCCGCTTGAACATCATCGGCTTTATCGGCTCCCAGTAGGGCGGCATTGTATTCAGCCAGGCAATCAGATTGGAGGGGCCGAAGATGTCCACTCCGCAGGCGTAAAGGTCGGGCTCCCTGGTGATACCGGACAACACAGCAAAGCCGCCGTATGAACCGCCATAGATGGCTATCCGTTCAGGATCGGCGATGCCCTCCTCAATCAGCCATTTGGTGGCGTCGGTGACATCGTCCTGCATCTTGCCGCCCCACTCCCGGTCTGCAGCGTTGACAAACTCCTTGCCGTAGCCGGTTGAACCGCGGAAGTTCACCTGCATTACCGCATAGCCTCGATTGACCAGCCACTGCACCTGCGTATCGTATCCCCAACTGTCGCGATACCAGGGCCCCCCGTGGATGTTCAGCACGGCGGGCAGATTCCTGGGTTGAACTCCCATCGGAAGCGTCAGATAACAGTGTATCTCCAACCCGTCGCGCGCAGTCACCGTCACCGGTTTCATCTCAGCTAAAGGCAATCCTTCCAGCGCCGGACGATGGCAGAAGAGAAATGTCCCTTCTTTGCTCTCCACGTCGTAGGCATAGTAGGCGATCGGGCCGTTGTCCACCTCGTAGCTGACCAGCCAGTTCCTATCGTCCAGGGTGCGGTTTATGACGTAAAAATCACCCCGATGCAGCTTCCTCAGCGCCTCAATATCTGCTGTGATCTCATCATCCAGGGCCTGCCATTCCGACCGATCCCTGGTAAAACGAGCCGCCTGCAACTTCCAGGTGCGAGGCTGGATCATCAGGCCGGAGATGTCGTAGGTCGGATCGGAGGCGACCGTCTTTTCTTCGGAGGTCAGTGTGTTGTAGGTGCGAAGTTCGGCGGTGTTGGCCCCGATGCTGCTTATCATATACAGAGTCTGATTGTCCCTGGCAAACATAAATGCGCCGGTGCTGAGAGCGTCCTCACCTGCCCACTGTATCAGCGGTTCCCAGGCCGATTTGGCATCCTTGCGGTGTAGCAGCGCAAAGCCACCGTCCGGCGTCGGAACCTGAGCAATCCGCACCTGGAAGGTGTGATCTGCGATCCAGCCGACCACGCCCATGTCATTCTGCACCTCCAGCGTCATCTCCCCGGTCTTAAGGTTGAGGCGATAGGCGTCGTGGAGTTGTGGGATGCGGTTGTTGAGCCCGATAAGGATCTCGTCTGGAAATTCCGGATCAACCGCAAAGATGCGCGCCTGCACCCCCTCCATCGGGGTCATGTCACGCGCCTCCCCCCCGGTCTTCGGGACGGCGTAGATGCGCCAGTTTTCGTCGCCCCCACTGTCCTGGACATACAGAATCTGTTCGCCGTTGGGAGCCCAGAAATATGCCATAATGCCGCGGCCCCGGTCGCTGGTGACCGGCTTATCGTCCTCTTCGCCGACGGTTCTGACCCAGACATTCATAACCCCTTCATCAGGCGCCAGGTAGGCCAGCATCTCGCCGTCCGGTGATAGTTGAGGCGAGGTCTTCTCCGGATTGCCGAAGATGACATCGCGAGGAATCAGAGCCGTCTCGGTGGTCGTCTTCGGTGCGCAGGAGGTCAGGGCGATCAATATCAGCAAAGACAGACCGATCTGCCAAACCCAACGTTTGTGAGCTGTTTTTGACATTATTTGCCTCTTTTCTTGAGTGTTCTGTCAGGCGTTCTTGAGCTCTTTGAAATATTCGATATGAGGACTATATTGTCATTCCCTTGAAGGCAGGGACCCAGAATAATCAATGACTTAGTAGTCCACCAGAACGATCCCTACATTTCGGGATCGGCTGCTACGCGAATATATCAAAGAACTCGTTCTTACCTGAAAATCGGTCGGATGCAGGGTCATTCCTCCTTCACCACCCTGACCTTGACGTGAGCCTCCACATCGGCGTGAAGTTTGATTGGAATGGTATAGACCCCCAGCGCCTTTATCGGTTCGGGCAGGTCGATGATGCGGCGGTCGATCTCTATCCCCTGCGCAGTCAGCAAGTCGGCGATGTCAGCCGAGGTCACAGCGCCGAACACCCGTTCCTCTTCACCCACCTGCACCCTGGCCGCCAGCTCGGTCTTCGCCAGTTTCAAGCTCAGGGCCTTGTGGGTGCGCAGCTCTCTCATCGCCCCGGCTTCCGCCGCCTTGCGTTGAGCCTCGAGCAGCTTCAGATTGCGCGGGTCGGCTCGAACGGCCATTCCGACCGGTATCAGGAAGTTACGGGCGTAACCATCCTTGACCGTGACCATATCGCCGGCCTGTCCGAGCTTCTCGACGTCGCTAAGTAACACTATCTTCAATGCGTCACCTTGATGATAAAATGGTAGGGACATCATAAATGCCGCCCCTACCCCACCAAAATACCCTCAGCGCACGATTTCGAGGACGAAGGGCAGGATGGCCATATGTCGGGCTCGCTTTATGGCCTTGACCAGCTGACGCTGGTGCTGGGCGCAGGTGCCGGATATGCGGCGGGGGATAATTTTGCCTTCCTCGGTGATAAACCGGTGCAGCAGCCTGTCGTCCTTATAATCGATGTAGAAGATACGATTTTCGCAGAAACGACAGATCTTTTTGTGAGCGATCATCATTTGCCAGTTTTCAGTTTTCAGGTATCAGTTATCAGTTGTCAGTGTTTTTAACTGACAACTGATAACTGTTTTACAGCTTCAGGTCCTTGAATCCGAAATCGAAGGAGGTGTCTTCACCGTTGTCCTGTTTGTCATGCTGAGGCTTATCGTCGACATCCTCCTGTTCGCTCTTATCGCTGCCCGGGAGGGTCTCCCCCTCGGCCGCAAGACGGCCTGCACTCTCCATATCCGACAGCACCATCTCACGCTTGTTCAGGAACTGGATGCGACGGGCTTTAATCTCGACCACGTTGCGGTAGTGTCCATCATCAGTGCGCCACTGGCGGCTCTGGAGTTCACCTTCGACCAGCACGGCGCTCCCCTTATGCAGGTTCTCACCGCAGCTCTCAGCCAGCTTATACCAGGCTACTATACCTATGAAGCAGACGTCTTCCTTCCACTGTCCGAAGTTATCCTTGAATTTTCGATTGGAGGCAATGGTAAAGTTTGCAACCGGGGTTCCATTGGTGGTCTGGCGGATAATCGGATCCTTGATGAGATTGCCCACTATAATGACATTGTTTATGTCGGGCATTTTCAGGTCAGCCATTTCTCACTCCACTGTTTTTTCGTTTGATTCGTCTATATTAACAGTCTCGGATTTCTCATCGACAGGCTCATCCTCGACGGGTTGAGTCTGCTGGTTGGCGGACTGGACCTCAGCTGGTTCACCCTCGACAGCATGTCCGGTAGCTGCCGGCTTGGCTTCGGACGGCTCGCTCTCTGCAGGTGGGGCTGTTTCAGCTATAACCTCAACCGTCTCGACCGATTCGGGCTTTATATCTTCCGTGATTGATGGGGTCGGTTCGACTTCAGGCGCCTCTTCACCCTGTATGACAGCCGGCAGTTCTGCCTCCTTCACATCCGGAACGGGCTTCTTCTCCTTCGGCGTCTCCAATGGACGACCACCACGACGCATCCGCTCGACCTCCTCCTGCTGGATGCGTTCGGTAAGTTCCTTCAGTTGAAGCTGTTTATCGGTGAAGCTGAGGATGATGTGTCTGAGAACGGACGGATTGAGCCGCAGGAAGTAGTCCAGCGCCTGGACGATCCGGCCGTCCCCCTTGAAGTTGACCAGGAAGTAAATGCCGTAAAGCTGCTTGGCGATAGGGTAAGAAAGGCGCTTCTTGCCGAGTTTATCGAAGGACACCACCGTCCCTTCACGACCGGTGATTATCCCCTCAATCCTTTTCTTAACGTCATCAATCCCCTCCTCCTGGGACGGATTGATGACGAACATCAGTTCGTAACGCTTCATCGGGACCCCTTTGGTCTTGTGACGCCCCCGTTTTCTGTGAACGGGGGAGGAGTTACCTGTTTATACTGAAAACCGCTCAGTGGGTAGTATAGCGCCTTGTGCGCGTTAATTCCGTCCGGCAGCTGCCGGATCGGCGCCACTCGACTCCATATTAATATAACACCGCGAGGCCGGGTAAAACAAGTATGATTACAGCAAACCGGCAGTTCTCTTATACCTTTTAATTAGCTTCAGGCTTAACATTGCGATATCACTCGATTATTATACCATTGAACCTGGCCTGAGCCATATCAATCCCCTCTTCTAAAGTCGTCTCAACTGCATCTGCGGCTGTTGCGACAACCTCGTCAACTATACCTCTCTGCAATCGGGGTATCTTTGACAGGACCTGATCAGTCAATTCGGGGTGTTCGCTATCCACCTTTATCCCGACACGCAGCCGTGGGAACTGATCCGACTCCAGCAGCCAGATGATGTCATCCATCCCCCGATGCCCGCCCGACGAACCGGACGGCCTAAGCCTGATGCGCCCCAACGGCAGGTCGTGGTCATCGAAGATGACCATTATGTCGGCCGGTTCGAGCCTGTGATAGTTCATCCATTCCACCACCGGCCCGCCCGAACGGTTCATATAAGAGGTGGGAATCATCAGGTTGACCTCCCCGCCTGAACCGGCATATTCTGCCATAAAAAACTGACCCCTGCCGGGTTTAAGAGCGACACCCCGGCGGCGGGCCAGCTCTTCTACAGTTCGGGCTCCCAGATTGTGCCAGGTATCCCGGTAGCGGCGGCCGGGATTACCCAGCCCCACAATGAGCCGCAAGGTTCACTCCGAATTAAGGATCAGCAGTGGTCTATCCCTTGCCCTTACCCTTTTCAGGGGCGCCACCCTTTTCGTGAGCTTCACCCTTCCTGGGAGCCTCCCCCTTCTCATGTTTTTCCTTCTCTTCAGGCGCTTCAGCTTCCTCTGCCTCTACCTCCTCTTCCACTTCCTCAACCACTTCACGCACCACCGTCGGAGGAACAACCGTCGCCACTGCTGTCTGCGGGTCGTCGAGGAATTTTAGGGCGGGAAACTCGAGATCGCTCACGTGGATTGACTGACCGATATTCAGCTCGCTCACATCCACCTCGATCACGGCCTGTATATCTTTGGGCAGGCATTCGATCTTCAATTCCGGCAGGCCGTATTCCAGTATGCCGCCTCCGGTCTTGACCCCCACCGGCATCTCCACCAGCCGCACCGGAATCGATACGGTCAGCTTCTGACCGTGCTTTATCCCCATCAGGTCCACGTGAAGGATGGTGTCGTCCAACGGGTCACGCTGAAGCTCGCGGATAATACACTCCCGCGGCTCCTGACCCTCCAACTCGACCTTGATCAGGCTGTGACGACTGCGCAGCAGCCGGTTCAGCTCTGACAGACTCACAGACATCGGCACGTTCTCATCGCCGCGGTAGTAAAACACGCCGGGAACACGCCCCTGACGTCTGATCTGCCTGGCGACCCCCTTGCCGCTCTCCTTCCGAGGCAATGCCGTTAATAGGTTATCTTCCATCAACTATTGACCTGCTGTTTCACTTTCATAGGTGTTGTCAAACGTCTCGTTTGACAACAAACCCACAATGAATGTTTTGTAAAATATCCTTGCGTCTCTGCGCCTTTGCGTGAGATTCTTTTTTTCAATTATGAGATCAGATGAACAGAACGCTGAGGGATTCTCCGTAGTGAATGCGCCGGATCGCCTCGCCGAACACGGAGGCGGTCGAGATGACCGTGAACAGCCGGCTCTCTCTGGCCGCGTCGTGCAGCGGAACCGTGTCCGTGACGATGAACTCCTCCACCTGGAGCTCCTTAATCCGTTCGACAGCCGGTCCCGACAGGATGGGGTGGGTGCAGGCGATATGAACCGCCCCGCACTCCAACTCCCTCAAGCGTTGGACCGCCTTCTGCAGCGTCCCGGCGGTGTCAACCATATCATCGATGATGAGTATGGTCTTTCCGGTCACCTCGCCGATAATATTCATCACCTCGGCCTCGTTGGGCTTGGCTCGTCGCTTGTCGATGAAGGCCAGACCTGCGCCGAGTCGCTGGGCGTAAGCCCTGGCCATAGCGATTCCGCCCACATCGGGGGATACCACCACCAGGTCCTGTCCGTTCAGGCGCTGGAAGTGGTCCGCGAAGACGTATGATGAGTAGAGGTGATCGACCGGGATGTCGAAGAACCCCTGCAATTGCGGGGTGTGCAGGTCCATAGTCAGGATCCTGTCGGCAGAGGCAGCCGTCAGCAGGTTGGCGATCAGCCTGGCGGTGATAGCCACTCGCGGCTTGTCCTTCCGGTCCTGCCGTGCGTAACAGAAGTAAGGGATGACAGCCGTTATCCGGGCTGCCGAGGCCCTGCGGGCTGCGTCGATCATAATCAGCAGCTCCATTAGGTGATCTGCCGGAGGATGGGTCGGCTGCACCAGAAAGATATCCTTGCCGCGGATGTTCTCATGATACATGACCCAGAACTCCCCGTCGGAGAAGCGCCGACACTCGATCCGTCCGACCTCCATCCCCAGAAAGGATGCTATCTTTTCGGCCAGCTCGGGGTGAGCCGAACCGCTGAAGAGCTTCATATCAGACCCGTGTAGGTGAAACGAAGATCTATACGGCTGGGGCGGAAGGATTCGAACCTCCGAATGCGGGGACCAAAACCCCGTGCCTTGCCACTTGGCTACGCCCCAATGTCTCAGGCGCTTTCGTCGGTCCCCCCCTCCCGCTCCTTCTCCAGGAGCCGATGATACTCGTCCAGTATCAGCTTCTCCAGCTTCTGCCGGAACTCGTTGCTGATCGGATGTGCGATATCCTTGTAATCGCCATCCTTCATCTTACGTGAAGGCATACAGACAAACAGTCCGGTATTCCCCTGAATGACCTTCAGACCTCGCACCACGAAGACATCGTCGAAGGTGATGTTCACAAACGCCTTCAGCTTCTCTTCGTCGCGGATGTTGATGTTAATCTCTGTGATCTCCATCGCTCCTCTCGCTGCCTTAATCCTTCCGGGTACCTTATTAACAAGGACGGCAAACGAAGCTTTGCCAGGGCGAATTCCACCCCAGCGCAGCTGCCCGGGTTGGAGCCTCGCCGTCAAAGACCCCAAATAGCGCGGATCCACTACCGCACAGCCCAGCATATACGGCTCCCTCGACCAGCAGTCGGTCGCGAGCACCGGCCAGCTCAGGGTGAGTTGCAAAGACAGGACCCTCAAAATCGTTGGTCATCATCGCCGTGGGCAACCCACCCGAATAAGATGAAAATTCGCAATCAATAATACTATTACTATTTTTTGTAAAAGTCAAGTTATCGTCAATCTTTCCATAAGCCCAATCTGTCGAAACCGCAAATCCGGGCCAGACAATCAGTATCCTTTGCTCCGGGTTTAGGCCGGGAGAGTCGGAAAGGATTTCCCCCCTTCCTCGTCCCAGGGCTGAAGACCGACCCGACAAAAAGAAGGGAACGTCGGCTCCGATTGCAACCGCCGCAGAGTATAGCCGCTGGTCATCGAGCGGGATATCGAACAGCCTGGCCATACCGATCAGTGTCGTGGCAGCGTCGCCGCTGCCTCCTCCCAGTCCGGCTCCGGCGGGGATCTGCTTGTCGAGTCTGATGCGCACCCCGAAATTAGGGTCGAATATGCGACGGAAGACCTCCGCTCCTTTAACGCACAGGTTCTCTGACGGCTCTTCGGTCAACCTCGGCCCCGTATATTCCACCTCCCCGGATACCGGCTCGAGGGTGATCCTGTCACACAGTGAGATCCGCTGAAAGATGGTCACCAGCTCGTGGTAGCCGTCGCTATGACGCCCGAGTATCCTCAGCCCGAGGTTGATCTTTGCACACGCTTCCAGCGTCAGGCCCTTCAACGGCTAATCCCTGGTGTTTTCGAGTCGCTTCAGCTCGCTGAGCTGCAGCCCTTCCCGCCACATAAAAGGCAGACCGCCGATGAGGAAGAACAGAATGGTTATGGCGTGTATCACCAGCGCGAACCCGGCGGCGGGATCGACCGCCACCCCGAACAGCGACAGCCCGAAGATGCATATGGCGTGGAAGGTTCCGATACCGGCCGGTGCAGAGGGCACGGATATCCCCACCGTGTTGACTATCAGGATGACGAAGCTGGCCAGCAGTGGTGAGGCGGCGATGAGGGGGTAGTCCCGGTGAAATCCAAACGCCACTATTACCAGGAAGCTCTGTAAGGCATACAGCAGCCAGAGAACCAAGGTTTCCAGCCCCACTACCGGGTAACTCTTGATGGAACGGAGTGCTCCGAACCCGGATGCGAACCGCTCGACTGCCAACCGTGTGGTCTTCTCCAGCCGTTCAGGCAAGATCCTCAGGAGCCGTCCGGGGAGCGCACCGAGCGGTCTGGGGGCCGCAACAAGATAGATGGCTATGAGCAGCGTTGCTGCTGCCACCGCACTCAGAGACATCACCGTCCGCCTGACCAGTTCCGGAAACGGGTAGAGCAGCCCAATCACGATGGCCAGCACCAGCAGGCTTAATATATCAAGTATCCGTTCGACAACCACCGTTGCCAGCGCAGCCAGAACCGTGGTCCTTGCCCGTCCGGCGAGCAGCACACCCCTGATTACCTCCCCTGCCCTGAACGGCAGAACCGTGTTTGCCAGATAGCCGACCATCTGCAGACTGAAGCTGTCGAACAGCCGCAGCTTGCCTACCGACGCCACTAACAGTGTCCAGCGGTGCGAGCGAACGAAGACATGCAGCGGGGTAATCAGCAGACATACCACCAGCGGCCACAGCTCAACCTTCAGTATCAACTGCCACAGCAGCCGGAAGTTGAGCCGCAGCTGCCCGAACAGCCCGCCGGAAAGCGAAAGCTCCCCTTCCAGTATCGGACCCAGGCGGGGCTTGAATATGATAAAATATATGCAGAGGATACTTACTGCCAGCCCCGGAACTATGCGTCCCGTCTTCACAGCAGGCTATCCGGTCGGCTTGCAGTCACTGGTGCAGGTCGAACAGCTCGACCCCTTCGGGGATGGTGAAGGAGGTGACGGTGGAATCAACCGGCAGATCGAAGCGGATGTTGGAAAGGTAGTAGGTGGTGGAGTTCCCGTTCAGGTCGACCAGTTTCAGCCTGTGAACCACCAAGTCGTCCGAAGTGATCCATAGTGTCGCATCTGAGAGCAGCGCCTCATCCGGGTCTTTAGAGACCAGGTCCAACCGGTATCCCTCCTCTCCTGCTACCGCCATTTTGTCTATCTTCGCCGCCTTGAATCCTTCGGTGAAGTCGAGCAGTATCCTGCGTGGCAGAGGCGGCGCGCCGCCTGAATTGACCGGTTCCACGATAACCTGGCGCAGAGCGCGGTTGAACCGGTAGATATCCCGGCCGTCCGAGACCAGGAGCTGCTCCGGGGTCTCGATGCGGAACCGGTTGTCGTCTGTCACCACCAGCGAGCCTTCCCGAATGACGGTCTCGCCGGTGAGTCCCCACTGGAAAACCTCGCGAAAATCGGCCTGCAGCGACTCGACGTTCTTGTAATGCCTGTTCAGTGCCTTGAGGGCCGAGCTCGGCTGGAGGGCGTAAACCTCGGCAGATGTTATAAGGAAAACCGTTGACAGGATTGCTAATCTGTATGAAGGCCGCATAGGATTAGATTAGAAAAGGATTTATTAACACTACTTCGTTAAGTACTTATTGAAGTTATTGTAATTATTTGTCTTTGCGAGGCACGAAGTGCCGAAGCAATCTTTTTCGATAAACAGTTGAGATTGCTTCGCTTCGCTCGCAATG
>MWJR01000210.1 GCA_002127415.1 Calditrichaeota bacterium AABM5.125.24 | reverse complement strand
CTGCCTTCGCAGGGACAGGCGCAGGGGCATGCTTCGCCGGTATGAAAGAATACCACTATAAAATGCACCCCGTAATATAACCTTCAGTTTCAATTGGTTTCTTGAAACATTCTAAGGGGTGCAGGTAATAGCGGACACTTTCACCCCCCCTTACTCCCCCCCTGCAATAGCAGGGGGGGTATAATTGTTGCTTCAGTCGCGTTGGCTGCTGCTTGCTGATTAAGCCTAAAATCCTGCAATAGCAGGGGGGGTATAATTGTTGCTTCAGTCTGTTATTGAAATGTCAGGAAAAGGGGCGCATCCAGCCGCGCCCCTCCATTTCCCTCAGCATATAAGAGTTCCGGCTTTGACACAGAATACCTTACTTCCACTTGATCGAACAGCCGACCGCCCTGGTCCTGTCGGTTTCGATCTCACCGGGCTTCCCCGCCAGGAGGGCCTCGATGGCGTCCCGCAGGTAGTGCCGCTTCACCGCATTCGGGTTGTTAATGTTATCATCAATTGCACCACGGTAGCATAGTTTCAGGTCGCTGTCGAAGAGGAAGACGTGCGGTGTAACCTTGGCACCGTAAGCGTGCGCCAAGGTCTGCGGTTCGTCGCGAAGATATGGGAAGGGATATCCCTTCCCCCTGGCGCGCTTCTTCATATTTTCAAAGCTGTCCTGAGGATAGGTCACCTCGTCGTTGGAGCAGATCAGGATGAACTGAACCCCCTTGTCCCGGTATTCCTTCCCCAGCGCAATCATACGATCCTCGGACATTATAGCGTAGGGGCAGTGGTTGCAGGAGAAGATTACCGCCAGGGCTCGGGCCTTGCCGCGGAAATCCTCCAGGCTGTATGTCTTGCCGTCGGTTCCGGGCAGGTCGAACGGCGGCGCCGGCTGGCCGAGGGCGAGCTGGCCGTCGGCGTCGTGCAAATGCTGCTGTGCCATAGATGTTACTCCTGTGGGAATCGAAACCAGTAGTATGAAAATGAAGATTGGCCGGATGAACATAAACACCTCCGGTCGTTATAATTTACGGCTGAATTCGCACGTGTGGCGATTGAGAACAACACTCAATTCATTTGGTTCTTCGTTATTTCGAATGGGCAACCCTCAATCGTCATTCCGGCGCAACAGTCCGTCCGAGAATTGTTAAAGTTCGGTTGTCGTTGCGAGCGTAGCGAAGCAATCTTATAAGTATTTGGGAATAGGGAGATTGCTTCGTCACTTTGTTCCTCGCAATGACACCATTTTTGGACGGACTGGTAGGCCGGAATCCGGAGCCACTTCCTGAAAACCTCTGACGAGGCCGCTGAATTGACAGCTACAAGCCCTGCGCCCCTACTGATGACACGCAGTCCTATGATATCTGGTTCCTTTTTGCTATGTCAGACAGCATTTGGGGTGCCGCTTGTATGGGCGCAAGCCCTGCGCCCTTACTGGCGACACCCCGATCAAATCATACCGAGAGTCCAAAGCCTGAAGCCTGAAGCCCAAAGCCCAGAGCCTACTTCACCAGCACCATCTTCTTCACACCGGTGAACTTGCCGGCCTCGAGCTTATAGATATAGAGCCCGGTGGTCAGGCCGGCGCCATTGAAGGTCGCACTGTGCCGTCCGGCAGGCAGTCGTCCCTGTGCCAGCCTCGCCACCTCCCGGCCGGCCAGGTCATAGACCGCCAGCGTCACATCCGCCGACCGCGGCAGCTCGAATGGTATCACCGCTGCAGCATTGAACGGGTTGGGATGAGCCGCGCCGAGTGAGAACTGCATGGGCGGCGTTGCCCCTTCATCGCCCACGCCCAGGACGTTGGCCAGCACCGCTACCACCGGAGGCTCCTCGTCGTTGCAGGTGAAGCTGATCACGCCGAAATACTCGCCCAGCTCTTCGGTGTTGATGCTCACGTAGAGGAGGGCCATATCGCCGATGGCCAGCGTCAACGGCAGATCGAAGTCCGGTTCGAGGCGGAAAATATCGTTGTCGATCTCAACCCCTGTCACCGTCACCTCGTTGGTGCTGCCGTTGAACAGCGCCACCCGCTCGGTATGGCGGACGCCGGCATCTATATTCTCAAAGTCGATCTCGTTCCGACCGACGACCAGCTCCGTCCCGGAGGCATCGGCGGGCATCAGAACGGCGTGGATCTGGTACTCATTTACAACCTCTTCCAGGGTTTCCCCGTCGAAATCGAAATAGTGCCCTGCGCCGAAGTAGAGCTCCGGGTTCGGATGGTCACCTATAATCTGCGGAAACGGAGCGTCATCGCCGAGCTCGAACCAGACCCAGAAGTTGGCGTTCAACCCCTGCACCGCTTCGACCTCTGTCAGATCTATTATATGGGTTTCCGGGAGCAGGTGTTCGATGGTGAGTTCAGTCGAGTACAGCTCCTCTCCAGGTTCATCATTATCATCCTTGAAGATGTGGAGCGTCGTATGAGAACCTGCGTTGCCCTCAGCCCCGTTCCACAGCACCCGGATGGCTTTAATGTCAAATTCCCCGTCTATACCGTCATCACCCGGCGTGAACAACACGGCCGAGCCGTGGCCCTGGTCGAGGTCGAAACGAAGCTCGTAGTCGCGGCTGTCGTATCCGAGCATCCAGACCCCCGGCGGGTAGATGATTATCCCCTCGTTGGTCACTGCATCGTTCTCCGGGACCTGGTCGTTGTTCACGGCCATATATACGGTTAGATCCACCATATCGGCATAAGGATATGGGGGATCGTTAATCTCGAACGGATAGGCCCGGGAATCCCCCGCCTCCAGTCCTGTCCAGGGGGTGATTGCCTGTAGGTCGTTGTCGTCGATCCGGTAGAACTTGCGGATCTGATCCTGACGTGCCAGTCCGAAGTTGTGCACCATCACAGAACAAACGGTCGTGAAATCAAAGCTGGTGGGGTAGGGGACGTAGACCCACTCAACGCCTACGTCGAACTCGCGGCGGGTTGAGATTTTAAGGCGGAAGTCGTCGATATACAGACCTGACCCTTGAGGCTCTTGCATGTAATCATCGGTCTTGAATATCCAGCGCAGCCAGATGGTTTGACCTGCAAATTGGCTTAAGTTCAGTTTCCTTTTCCACTCAGCGACGTCGTTAAACGTCGTATCCGGTCCGAAATATCCAAATCCATACCACCAGTGTAAATGGTGAGGTAAATACCATCTGTCTGGATTATTTGGATCCTGTCGGGCCGTATCGGCGTAATCATAAATCATGCGGTCCCATCTATTTCCATCTTCACTGACCCAAACCTCAAAGAGGTCATCGAGGGAGTTATCCTCATCAGGATTGGAATTGGGGGTTCTGGTGTCACAACGGACCCAGAAGTCGAAGTAGGTATACCACTCCTCACCGGGGATCTCCAGAGGCGGTGAAACCAGCGCATTCTGTAGGTTGGCTCTGAGCGGGCAGTGGGCGCTGAAATCGCCGTTGTGAGCGTCATCCTCGGTTATCTCCCAGTGGTCGCCGGCGTGGGGGCCGGTATCGAACTCCATATCGCCCTGTTCATCGCCGTTGTTTGACCAGACAATGTCTTCACCAGCCACGATCTCCAGGTTATCCACCAGGAAGCCGAATGCCAGGCCGTCCGGGTCATTCTCATCCCCGGTGGCCCAGCCCGGATCGCTGCAGAATGCCCAGCGGATCCGAACGTTTTCCCGGGCGTAGTTGTCCAGGTTGAACTCGGCATCGACCCATTCCCCCTCGGGCCATTCCTCGTTCCCCGAAGAGGCACACCAACCGGGGATGTTGGCGCCCATATTCCACTCTTCACCGAAGCTGTACAGGTTCCTGTAGTTGTATCTCGGTCGTACCGGCTCTATCACCTCCCAGTCATCGCCGCCGTTGGTTGATATCCAGAGGTTGCAGCCGTCCCAGGCGTCGTATGGTTCGGGTGGAACCTGACCGACATCGGGGCTTTCCACCGACCAGTAGGCCATAAAACGCAGCCGCAGATTCTCGCGTTCCCTCAGGTCGAGCACCGGTGTCATCAGGTATTGCAGCCAGTGATTGTCATAGCCGCCCAGCTCCTCGTCGGCGCACCACCAGCTCCGACCTTCAAAGGCGTGCTCCTCCGACGGATGCCACATATTTCCCGGATCGGTCAGATCGACGGCACTCCACCCTCCCCAGCCGTCCTCGAAGCCGTATTCGTAGTAGACGCTGTCCTGGTCGGCGTCGTCCCGGCCGGGAGCGGGGGGCAAACCGGTCAGCGGCGCCGCATTGATCGCTGGTGCCGTGACTGCCGCTGCTGAACCCTGCCCGCTGAATAATGAGACCGGCAGCAGCAACAGCGCCCACATTAAACAGATTGATACGTAATACCTCATTGAAGAACCTCCCATCTGGTTAACCCCGTCGGGTGGAGCCGAGCGCCGGCCCTATCCGGAGGACTGAATGTAGTTGATTTCGCATTTATACAAATTTAAGTCCACTATCTGCTACTGTCAAGCCCAATGAGTCGTATATTGGTCGGTTGGTGAGTGGTTTAAGGCGAGATTCGGTTTACTCTCAGGCGAGATGTGTTGACTTAGCGACTTGAAAGTGTTATTAATTAGAGGTCGGAACGGCGCCGTAGATAATCAGACCGTTTAACCATAATAGTAAGGTTACACTATGCGTATCCAAGAAATGCACTACCTGAGCCCCGACCTCGTCAAACAGATTGAGGAGGTGGTGGATGAGTATGCATTTGGAGCGGGGGATTTGACCCCCGATACACTTCTTGACCGGGCTATAGATCTGCTGCCGATCGAGAAGCAGCACACCGACACCATCCGCAAACGGGTTGAAGGGCTTCATTATCTCTCTGAACTCCTCTGGAATAGGGCCCTGGAGACAGGAAAGCTCAACCGGCAACAGATCGTGGTGAAAGCCAGGCTGAGACCCCTGAGCTACTATCACTACCTGACCGGATCGCGTGAACCTTCCAACATCCTCCTGACCCGCGATGACCTTCTGAACGACCCCCCGACTGGACTGGTGAAGCTGCGCGACGACATCCTCGGCCTGGCGCGTGTGCTTCCCGAACTGCAGAGCGAGTCCACTGCCACAAGCTGATCGCTGCAACCACGATAAAGGGGGTCCGTTCCGAAGATGTTGTCTGGTATCTGTCTGAGACAGGTAACGTTCACGTCGCGGCTGTTGTTGCTTTTAACTTGGATTCTGTGTTAGCTCCTTAATGACGATGCTATTTGCCTGCTGGCGGACGCCCCCAGCTTTCGCTGGGGGCGTCCGCCTTGCCAGATTTAACATCATCGGACAGACTGGAAGGCGGGTAGTGTCATTGATTAGTTGTGATGGCATAGTTCGTTATTAGATAACAGTTTGTTGAAGAATTGTAGTCGGGTTTG
>MWJR01000190.1 GCA_002127415.1 Calditrichaeota bacterium AABM5.125.24 | reverse complement strand
CCACACCTCCCGTTTTAGCGGGAGTGACATGTGCGAAAAGCATAAAATACAAGTATAAAATGAACCCCTTAATAACTAAACACAACATCATAGGAGAAACAATGCCGATCCAAGCTGACGAGGTTCTGGACTGCAAAGGGCTGTCCTGTCCAATGCCAATTCTCAAGATGGCAAAGGCAATGAAAAAAATGGATAGCGGAAAGGTTCTTGAGTTACTCAGCACTGACCCCGGGTCCAAGAACGACGTGCCACCCTGGTGCGAAAAAACAGGAAATGAATTCCTCGGTGTTGAGGAAGAGAGAGGTGTGAGTAAGATTTACATTCGCAAAGCTTAGAGTGGTTCGGATTTCGAGATAACCTCACACTGTTTGCTGAACCGCTTCGTTGGTTTTACTCTCCCTGTGACAGTTTTTTTCTAAAGGGAAGGCTATTCTTCCAATAAAAGGGGTATAAATATGGCAGACTCCGAAAAGGGAGCCTGGCACCAGTTATGGTCCACATTCTTCGGCAAGAGTTGGCCGATGTGGGTCGGTGGTATTACGCTGGCTATCCTGAACGTCTGTCTTTTCCTGGTAAGATCACCGTGGGGAGGCACAGGCTCCTATATCAACTGGGGCCAGAATATCTATAATTCACTCGGAATTATCCACTTTACAAAGGCGGTGAGCTCAATTATCACACATCCGTATGGTTTATTGGGTCTCATGACCGTGTTGGGCGCATTTGCCGGTGCACTGATGTCGCGTCAATTCGCCGTCAGGGTCCCCCCGCTTGGCGAGTTAATCAAGGGAATTATCGGTGGCGTATTAATGGCTTTAGGCGCCACTATGGGGTTAGGTTGCACCATCGGAGGATTTCTCAGTGGTTGGTCGGCGCTGTCCGGTGGGGCAATTTTCCTTGCCCTGGGTTTTGTAATTGGATGTTTCCTCGCCCTGCGATACCTGCTCTGGGAGATGGAAAAACTCCCCGGGCTAAGCATGGGTAAAAGTTTGACCCTGTTAGCTGCAAGCGGTAAATCTGGGGTATGGCAACCCATTTTAGGCGTTATAGTCATAGCTTTTCTCTTGATAGGTGGCTCCTTATTATACAAGGCTGATAACATTCTTACATGGTTCATGGTTATCGGTTTATTGTTAGGAATCATCTGCCAGCGATCGCGGTTCTGTGTTACCAGGGCTTTTCGCGAACCATTTATGACGGGTGAGTCCGAGGCTCCGGTTGCGATCATGGCTTTTCTACTGATCGGCATATTCGGCTTCGTGGTCATCAAATATATGGGTGTCGGCACAGCAACTCCTGGCGCTGCACGCGCCCTTGCTATGACACAGGTCTTCCCGAACTTCTGGCTCAGGGCGCTGATAGGCGGGACCATCTTTGGCCTTGGTATGACTATCGCCGGTGGATGTGCAGTCGGCACACTCTGGAGAGCTGGTGAAGGCCAGGTAAAATTGTGGGCTTCAGCCTTGGGTTTTATGTTAATGGCCCCAATCTCAAAGTTATACGTCGTTCCCGGATTCTCGAAAATCCTGCCGGAGTGGGCCAAACAGAATGTTTTCCTGCCAGACTCGATGGGCTACTGGGGAGCCTTGTTGCTCTTCATGGTAATAATCACCTTCTGGTATGTATTCGTGAAGTGGAATGAGCGAACCGGTAAGTTTTCCGCGATATAGTAAGGAGGGAAATACAATGAAAAACGGCCATAAACTTACTGTTGGCCGCGGCGGGCTGACAGCGATTGCAAGGGCGCTGACAGCAGCTAAGGCTTGTCCGGCGCTTATTGCTATGGTGTTCCTCGTTGGCTGCGGAGGTGCTGGGATCGACGGAACCGCCCCTCACGTATACGAAGATGCAAAGGAGATGGTGAGGGAAGCAAAGGCCGGAATAACCGAGATTTCAATTGAGGATTTTAGGACCAAGATGGATGGTGATGATCCATTCATCTTGATAGATGTTCGTGAGCCAGGGGAATATGATGAGAGCAATATTCCCGGATCCATCTCAATACCCCGTGGTGTTCTTGAGTTTAAGATTGCAAATGAGAAGTTCTGGGATGATGAAGGGATGTATGTTCCTGAGAAGGATGAGGAGATAATCGTTTATTGCAAAAAGGGTGAGCTGGGAGCTCTGGCCGCTGAGACACTGGTTATACTCGGATACACTAATGTTAAGAGTCTTGCCGGTGGCTGGGTAGTATGGGAGTATGGCCCTGAAGCACTGGAAGAGGAAGAGGAGGAAGTGGAAGAAGCCGGGTGTGGGTGATATAGAAATGATAAACGGCTTCAAAGAAAGCAATTAAACATACGAATTCTTATCCATCATCAACCCTCTGTTGTTGACGGCAATAACAACGGTTAAATCAATGCTGTCAACCGCAGAGAACTGATAGCAGCTATCACTGTCTTCAGAAAACACGAAAAGGGGAAATCATGAAAAAAGAGAGAAGTTTGCTGCTTTTCGCAGCAGTGCTAACCGCGGCCTCAATAACATTTTTAATGGGCTGCAAGGGAGAAGAAGGTCCAGCAGCACCTGCTGCAGGAACCTCCTTCGAAACACTGACCACATATATGGTCGAAAATGGCATGGATATTCCAGACATCTTAAGTGGCTGGATTATTGACGACTCAACACTTGCTGCCGATAGAGACGACTATTACATAATGGATGTCCGCAGGCAGGGGGATTACGATAATTTGGGCCATATTGAGGGTGCAGTATCCTCATCGCCGGATAGAATTCTTATGGATGCGGCAAATAGCGGTGGCAAGACCATAGTGGTTGCCAGTTACACAGGGCTGGCTTCCTGTTATGCGGTTGTTGCGCTGCGGCTTAGCGGATATCCTGATGCGAAAACCCTGAAGTGGGGCATGAGTTCGTGGAATGAGGTTTTCGATGAGTGGTCAGGTAATATCGACAGTATTGCCGATGGGCATGCCAACTGGACAACTGGAGCCACGGCTACACCGCAAGAGTTCAATGCCCCGGTGTTCATCGCAAATGCTGCCGATGGTCCGGGAATTCTTGCCGAGCGTGTTATCGCAATGCTTAATGCCGGTTTCAAGGGAATCGATGCGGCGGCTGTCCTCGATGCACCCGGAGGTTATTTCATTAATAATTACTGGGCACAGGCGGATGTCGATAAATACGGTCACATTGCCGGCGCGTATCGCATTAATGAAAACCTGAGTATTGCCGGGGGTGGCTTTAAAAATCTCGATCCGGGCAAAACAGTGGTTACCTATTGCTGGACCGGTCAGACAGCATCAATAATTACCGCGTATCTGACTGTTCTTGGCTATGATGCCAGGGTTCTGGAGTTCGGTACAAATGCGATGATATACAACATACTTGAAACCAAAAAGTGGGGAGGATCTAACGATCATCCATACGTAACCACCGAATGGGATCAGTGATCCCTAACCACAGATAGCAAACAAATCCAGGTAGTCGTGGTCGGACACGACCGCGACCATCGGGGTTGAGGACAAATCCGACTATCGACTTCTTGGAAATCTGAACAATAAATGGGGCAAACCGATAAGTTGTTTGCGCCTTGCCCTCAAAAAAAGGAGAAAAAATGCATAAGTTCTTTTTTGTGGCAATGATCTTTGCCTTTATGCTTCCAGGTGTAGTTCAAGGACAGGGCTGCATGGAAGCAACATCCGAAGAAGGGGTCTCAGTCGTGGGATTCTTCCAGCCTCAGATTGAATACAAAGAGGAGACCGATGAAGTTACCTATACATTCAATCGGGCGCGAGTCGGATTCATCGGGAATATCCCCTATGACGTGAGTTACTACTTGTTCATTGAGTTCAGTCCATTCAAGACGGACGCCCCTTTCCTCCTGGACGGATTCATTACATACTCACGTTTAGCTCCCTATGCCAGTTTTTCGATGGGTCAATTCAAATCGCCCTTCAGCCTTGAATTGAACACTTCTTGCGCAGGCTTGCACACGATCAACCGCTCGAAGGTTGTAAGTCAACTGGCAGGTCCGGGCCGTGACATTGGAATGATGCTGTTTGGCGATTACGAGAAAATGGTCTCTTACAGCTTTGCCCTGATGAACGGCACCGGTATGGGGGAAAAAGATGATAATAAGGGAAAAGACATTGTGGGAAGAATTGTTCTGTCACCCATAGAATTCGTTAATGTGGGCGGAAGCTACAGACTTGGAAAATCAAAACCTGCGATAGAAGAGGCGGACGAAGATGAAAGAACAAGATATGGAGGTGAACTGGAGGTCAAGTACGCAGATTTCCTGCTTCAGGGCGAGTATATCTATGGTGAGGATGTCGGGTCATACACAGTAGGCGGTGGCGGCTGTGGCGGTGGTGCCGGTGAGCTTGTTCAGGGGACCGTCGAGAGGAGCGGGTTCTTTGTTCAGGGAATGTATATGACTCAATGGAATCTTCAGCCTGTGATAAAATGCGAATCCTGGGACCCGAATATGGACGTAGAAAAGGACCTGGAGCAGATAACGACTTACGGGTTAAACTATTTCATCAACGATTGGACGAGGGTTCAGATCAACTATCTTTACTGTGCCGAAGAGGATGGAAGAGAGGTCGATAACGACCAGATTCTTGTTCAGGTTCAAGTAAAGTTTTAATAGTTCTTTAGCATCCACATAGGGGCCGATTTATTGTGCCCCCTCTCCTCCCCCCGCGAAGCTGGGGGAGGAGAGGGGTGTCACAGCAAGATGGCGCCTGTGTCATTCCACTTCGGTTGACAACCCTGCCAACAATTGAATTAAACTGTCAGTCACAGAGAGCTGACAGCGACAAATTCGATTTTCAAACAGAAGGAGAAAATAAAATGAAGAGCATTACACTTAAAGGAATGCTTGTAGCCTTTATTCTTCTCTTCCAGACTCCATTTTCGTTCGGGGAAATCATCTCTCCCAATGAGCTTGCGAAAATTATGGATGAAGAGAATGTGATAATTGTATCTGCCCGGTCACCTGAGGATTACGGCAAAGTGCACATAAAGGGCGCGGTTAATGTCTGGCACAAAGATCTGTATAAGGACGGTGAGATCAAAGCCCTGCTGAGAGGTTCTGAGGAAATTGCGAAGATACTGGGCGACAAGGGAGTAAGCGAGAAGAACACAATTGTTGTCTATGACGGCGGGGAGAATAAACTTGCAGGAAGACTCTACTGGATCCTTGATTACCTGGGTTGCGATGATGTAAGGATATTAAACGGGCAGATGAAAATGTGGCGAAAAGCGCGGAAGCCTGTTACCAAAGAAGCCACTACTGTGTCGCCCGCATCTTTCGCCGCCTCCCCGGATGAAGGAGAGATAGCTTCAACGGAATATGTGAAGGGGCATCTAAAGGATGCGAATGTAATTATTGTTGATGTCCGGAATAAAGACGAATATGATGGTATAAAAGGCGAAACCGAGCGCAAAGGTCACATACCTGGATCCATACAATTTGAATACAAAAATGTGCTTAACGAAGACGGCACCATAA
>MWJR01000224.1 GCA_002127415.1 Calditrichaeota bacterium AABM5.125.24 | reverse complement strand
GGAACGAAGTGACGACGCGATATTTGAGATTGCTTCGTTCCTCGCGATGACACTGTCGCTGCACAACACCGGCGGGTGGACCGCCCTCACCCGGCGCGGCTCATCTGTCCGGACGATCAGCTCAAGGCCCGCCCTCGCAGGAACCACAACGAACCTGGTCACCGCAGGCAGGACCGGCATCCCGTATTCGTAGGTGATTCCTTCACCAGGAATGCAGATAGCCTCAAACGTGCCGGTATCGGTTACCACCTCCCGAGTGTCGAGGCTCGACAGGTCAAAGCCGAGGGTGATATCCTGTGAAGTTGAAGCGATAACGGACGTCCGGTGGTCGTCGATGAGCAGATCAGCGTCCGTTATGCTCAACGGAGCCCCTATTAAACCAGAGATGATGATGCCCAGAGAAACAGTATTCACCATCCTCAGGTCTCCCTGTTTTCAGAGTTTGATTGAACGATGATGATATTCAGTTGCTTAAGATGATGGTAGGGCCTTGGCCCGATAAGTTAATGTAATTACTCTATGATTTATATTTAACAAAAATAATCCATTATTGCAATAATGTAACTATGAACATATTGAGATTCTGTGCCGCACATCAATAACCTCCGGTTCTACGGCTTGAGGATGACTCCCTGGTTTTTATGCCCGTTCATCTTCACCACAATCGGCCTGTCAATACAATATGCAAAAAACGGCGCGGGGTGAAACCTCACCCCGCGCCGGGTCAATTGCGAAAATCCGGTCAGACCACGCCCTGATCCATCATCGCATCAGCCACTTTGAGGAAGCCGGCGATATTGGCACCGTTGACGTAATTACCCGGAGATCCGAACCGCTCAGCCGCATCCTTGCACACCTGGTGGATGCTCTGGATAATCAGCTGGAGTCGGCTGTCAACCTCCTCCCGGGTCCAGCTCATCCGCAGACTGTTCTGCGACATCTCAAGCCCGGATACAGCGACACCTCCGGCGTTGGCCGCCTTGCCGGGACCGTAAAGGATGCCGGCGTCGAGGAACCGCTTGACCCCTTCCGGAACGGTGGGCATATTGGCGCCTTCCGAGACGACATAGACGCCGCCCTTAAGAAGGTTCTGGGCGTCTTTGCCGTTGATCTCGTTCTGGGTGGCGGAGGGAAAGGCGCAGTCCGCCTTATGGGTCCAGAGTTGGTTGGAGTCGAGGCGGGGATCCACAGCGGTATAGGTAGCATTGCCCCACTGTTCCGTATATTCTTGAATACGTCCGCGACGAACGTTCTTCAATTCCATCACCCAGGCCAGTTTCTTCTCGTCGATCCCCTCCGGGTCGTAGATATGACCGCTTGAATCGGACAGGGTGACGCACTTGCCGCCCAGGATGTTGACCTTCTCGACGGTGAACTGGGCCACGTTGCCGCTGCCGGATACCAGACAGGTCTTGCCTTCGAGGCTCTCACCCCGGCCGGCCAACATCTCGGCGGCGAAATAGACCGCGCCGTAGCCCGTAGCTTCCGGCCTGATGAGTGATCCGCCCCAGTTAATCCCCTTGCCGGTGAAGGCACCGGTAAACTCGTTCATCAGCTTCTTATACTGGCCGAACAGAAAGCCGATTTCGCGTCCGCCGACCCCGATATCCCCGGCCGGGACGTCGGTGTTGGGACCTAAATGACGGAACAGCTCGTTCATAAACGCCTGGCAGAAGCGCATCACCTCATTGTCGCTCTTGCCTTTGGGGTCGAAGTCGCTGCCCCCCTTGCCGCCGCCCATCGGCAGGGTGGTCAGGCTGTTCTTGAAGACCTGCTCATAGGCAAGAAACTTGAGCGTCCCCAGGGTCACCGAGGGGTGGAAACGGAGGCCACCCTTATATGGCCCGATGGCACTGTTCATCTCGACGCGGAAGCCGCGGTTGACCTGAATCTCACCCTGGTCATCCACCCACGGCACACGGAACATTATCACCCGCTCCGGCTCGATGATCCGCTCCAGGATCCTGGCGGTCCGATACTCCGGATGACGCTCAATCACCAGCTCCAGAGACTCGACAACCTCCTCAACCGCCTGGTGGAATTCCGGCTCGGCAGGGTTCTTGGCCTTAACCCAGGCCATTATGGACGAAACGAAGTCGGACATGGACAACTCCATTAAGGCATGATATATAAATGACGGGCGCTGGCAACCAGCGCCCCTACCACGATGCGAACAATTTATAATCTTGCAGCTTTGATGTCAAGGCAGTCCGAGCAGATTGTTCATAAAATCACAATTTAGAAGAGTGCCGTCACGTGTCCACACGTGTAGGCCCGACACTCCTGTCGGGCAAACGCGCGGCAAGAGTGCCGCACCTACTGTGGAGAGGTGACACCACTGTCCGGCAGTTGCCGGACTACTGAGGAATCGGGGCCCACTTGACCCCCTTGTCGTTGACTATCTCCAACAGCTGATTCACCACATCCGGATCGAGATGTCCTGAATCTGAGGCTTCGTGCAGTGTTCGAACCGCCTCCTTGACCGGCAATGCACCCCGGTAAGGCCGATCGGTGGTAAGGGCATCGAAAACGTCCACAGCCGCTACGATCCTTGCGCCGATGGGTATCTCATCCCCCTTGAGCCCGTCCGGATAGCCGCCCCCATCTATCCTCTCGTGATGGTGGTGGATAATAGGCAGTGTGGGAGCCAGGGTCCGAAGGGGCTTGCAGATCTCCTCCCCCTTCACCGGATGCTCCATCATCAGCTCCCGCTCGGCGTCATCCAGAGACGTGGGCTTCAGCAGGATATTGTCAGGCACCCCAATCTTGCCAATATCGTGAAGAATTCCTCCCCGCTTAATGGCCTGCCGCTCCTCTTCTGACAGTGACAACCTGCGACCGACCTCCACCCCCATATACGACAACCGGTGGCAATGCCCCTTGGTATAAGGGTCCTTGGCCTCTACAGCCAGCGCCAGCGAGAATATCACCTCCTCAGCGTTTACAAGCTCGTCGGTAACCTGCTTCAGCCTGAGCAGCGAGCCGATCCTGGCCTTGATCTCCACAGGCTGGATCGGCTTGGAGAGGAAATCTTCGGCGCCAACCTCAATCCCGCGAACCCGGTTGCCGAAGCTGTTCATCCCGGTCACCATTACCACAGGAATCAGGCGCGTGCGAGGATCCTCCTTGATCCGGGCGCAGAGGTCGAAGCCATTCAGGCGGGGCATAAACACATCCGTTATCACCAGGTCGGGAGGCTCCTCTTCCACCTTCTCCAGCGCTTCGAGCCCATCCCCCGCCGTTTGCGTCTTATAACCGATGTGTGTGAGCATAATGCTCAGATAATCGAGTATCCTCGGATCATCCTCAACAATAAGGATATTAGGTGGATCGTGCATAGCGTTTACAGTTTACTTGATTGTGCCTGAGAACGGGTTCCGGGGCGGGCTGCCATCCGCGTCACCTCACGAGCGCCATCTTCCTGGTATGTGTGGCATCGGGCGTAATTAACCTAACTATATAGACGCCGGATGAGAGCTCCGCAGGGTTCCAGGTGATACTGTGGTATCCAGCGTCTATTCGACCCTCGACGAGCATAACCACCTCACGACCGGTCAGGTCGTAGATTTTCAGCTGAGCAGAGGTCGGCCTGTTCAGTCCATATCGTATAACCGTGGTCGCATTGAACGGATTAGGGTGGATGCTCGTGATCCCGAACTCGACCGGCAACAACGCTTGCCTCCCGCTGGGAACATCCAACGGCAGGACGGTAAGTGCAACATCTATCCAGGTCTCGCCACCTGCGGCATTATGGATAAAAGCCAACACCCCTTCGTAAGGACCAGGCAGGAGCTCTGTGGCGTTGATTTCCATGGTGAAATCCTGGATGCCCCCCGGTGGTATAACCCCTTCCTGTGGCGCGATACTCATCCAGGCTGTATTTCCTGCCAGCTGCCAGATGTCTATGTGGTCGTTCAATCCGTCATTCACCAGGGTTACGAAGACCCAGCTGTAGGCATCGAACTGCCTGGTTATGAAAGCGGCGGAGGGGCGCCCCATACCCTCCAGTTCCAGCTGCCCCACAAAGAGGGTGTCATCCTCATCAGGATCGATCTTATGGACGAAATGCGTCAGACCTGTCGGACTGTGGTAGACGTAAAGGGGATAACCGTCAGGATCCTCAGGCCAGTAGGCCAGGCCGTAGATGCGAAAGCCATGTCTACTGATGAAGGTGGTCACCATCCCATCACGTGCGAAACCGGTGATGTAGTTACCGGTTATTGCCGTTACCCACAGCACTTTTCTGTCGTTGTCCCATGCCAGCGCCTGATTTGAATCGAAAGGCCCCACCCAGCTGACCACCAGTTCACCCTCGGTTGTAAAACCGTAAACCTGCTGTTCCCCGGAACCCCAGATCAGCTCGCCATCCCAGGCCAGGTCCTTCATACCGTGACGCGCCTGTCCCACCTGCTCGAAACTGTCCACCGGCGAGCCGTCCCGTTCGAGAACGTAAACCAGGTTCGTGGTGTCGTTCCTGCCCGAAATGTTGGAACCCGTCACGAAAAAGTGATCGTCAGCGAAGACAACACCCTCCAGCCTGGCATCGTCAACCTCACGACCGGTCTGCAGGGTGTGACGGAGTGTCCAGGGGTCAACATGTGCGCTGTCAGGCAGCCGCTTTTCATGAGTCCAGGTTACGGGTCCGTTGCCGTGGTTGCTGATGCCGAAGTCCAGCTCGGTCGAATCACCCACTTGAAGCTCAGCACCCAGCCGTTCCACCGTGGAGAGGAACTCCGGGTGCAGAAGCCGGAAGGTGAACTCCAGCGTGTCCAGATCCTCCAGGCACAGAGCCGTCAGGGTCGAGTCGTTGTAACCCTCCAGGGAGGCAGTCAGGTCGAACACGCCGGCCCTGGCATAGGGTATCGCCCAGAATCCGCTGGTGTCCGTTACAACGCCGACACCGTATGAGGTTGTGATAACGGCGCTGCCGAGTGGACTGTCACCATCCATATCGAGAACATAGCCTTGCAGTAATCCGCGGTGCAGGAACGGAAACGTCCCCATATCGGCCCGTGTTTCATCGGGGTCGGGGCCCGACTCCGGATCCCCGGCATCGATACAGGGGGAATTGATGGTCAACTGGAAGTCCCCCTCCTCTATATCCGCGAAGAGTGGGTGTTGGTCGATGTTCCCCTCCCCCCAGATCACCTCACCGTTGTAGTTTGTCAACACCCCATCCAGGCCCCCTTCGATGTCGCAGTAGGAGATGGTGACCGTATTTGCCGCTTCGTCCCCCCGGAACTCGATCTCGTGATGTGGCTCATTCCAGAGGATGGCGTTCACCAGAACCGGCCTGCCGTTATTTACGCAGCAGATACCACCACCGACATCGGACGAATTGGCGGCTATGGTAACATTCGAAAGCCGAGCCTCGGAGTCCCGCACATATATCCCACCGCCATAATTCTCTGCACTGTTCTCACATACCAGGCAATAAGTCAGGTTCAATCCGCCTTCACTGACATATACCCCACCGCCGAATGTCACGGTTGAATTATCG
>MWJR01000264.1 GCA_002127415.1 Calditrichaeota bacterium AABM5.125.24 | reverse complement strand
ATTGGTGGCCCTGGATAGCACACCCCGCATCAGCTTCAGCCGCTCGTCGGTCGGGATCTCAAGATCCAGCATCTGATCCATATAGTATAGCCACGCAGGGAGGGGGAAGGCATAGATACAGCTATCGGGGCCGCGAGTCATCACCAGCATCCTCGGCTCCTCAGCCAACATCAGACGACGGAACTGGGAGGGAATCTGGATCCGCCCCTTCTCATCAATGATAAAACGGTATGAACCGTAGAAACCGGACAGGGTTAATACTCCACTTTAATTGAAATTGCCCCACAACGCTCCCGTAACAATAACACCTGTATCGGTGCTTGTCAAGAGTTTTTTGAGTAATATTTAATTTTTTTTACGGTGGAAGGGCACTTATAAGGGGTCTTCTCTGATAGGGTGTGGCACCAGTCCAGGGGATTGATTCTGGTTTAACTTCAGATTAGTCAATGATTTTGACTAATTTAAGGGAACGTTCAATCCGTTCATAGAGGAGCTTTATCAACTCGGGGGTCGATCTGCCCCGGTTTGCATGCCAGGCTTCCCAGGCTGAATCTTTACCCAAGAGCTCGACGGCCTCTTCGGTTGATCGTCCCTCCATAACGTAAAATAGCCGGTCAGCCTGGTCGATCACCGCAGGCAGATCGTAGGGGTGAGTGTCCGATGGACGGACATGATGTTGGGCGATGGCCTTGGTGATTTCATCGGGAACGTTCCATCTCTTGGAGAGCCAGCTCCCGATATGACCGTGATCGACACCGATCAGCTTGAGTTCGGCTTCGGCGAGGGTTATGTGGTGCTCCTCGGCATAGTTAATGCAGGTGAGGAGGTATTCCGGGAAGTATTGGTTGAGAACCAGTTTGCCGACGTCATGCAGCAGACCGGCGATATAGGTGGAGCTCGGGCAGGGCAGACCCAAACCTTCAAAGAGGCCCACCGACAGTTCAGCGCAGGCAGCGCTATGTCGCCAGAAGGCATTCAGGTCGAATGTTGTCTTCCCTGACTGCTGGGGAAACAGGTTCAGAACCGATATTGTTGTGACCAGGTTGTTGATCTCGTTCATGCCGAGGATGACCAGCGCCATCTTCAGATTATCTATCTTGCGGGGGACGCCGTAGTAAGCGCTGTTGGCGATACGTAGAACCCGCCCCGATAGCGGGACGTCCTCCTCAATAACCTCAACCAGATCGACCATACTTGAATTGGGATCTCCGATCAACCGGCAGACCTCATGGGCTATCGTAGGCAGGGTCGGGAGATCGCGCACCTCATAGATGGTCTTACGGATCTCTTCGATGATCCGGGCCTTATCAGGACCTATAGCGGTTGAATCCTGGTCGGTTTCTGGTGTTTCTTTCACAGAGAGACTTTTCTTAAGACTGGAGATCGATCTCATTGAACAGTTGATTGGTGTCAGGTGTGGGCACCTGACACCACAACTAACGGCGCATCTTCACCGGCAGGTGAAATTACAACAGACCTTCCACAATCGCAAGTCCGCCCCAAACGGAAAGTGAAGATTGTGAACTATACTCTATTTCATTATCATCTTGACACCTCTGCTTAAAAGATGTAAAATTAGGTAGTGCCCCTGATTAATTGCGATGGCATAGTTCGTTATTAGATAACAGTTTGTTGAAGAACAGTAGTCGGGGCTGTCTCAGCCCCGACTATGTCACGTTTGAGGACAACCGCGACTACACCATCTCAACTATTCCTGGACACTACCAAAAATTACAGGTTGCTTAATTACATTCACAACAGTAGATAGCCCTATAACAGGCAGCCTCAGGTCCAGGATAGAGGACAGGAATGGTATTGGAGAAAGAACATACTAACCGTGAAGGCATAGTCCGGTTCGTTCGACGCTTCGACCCCACCTTATGTCACGGTCTTGAAGTTATGCCCTACAGGTATAATCCACCGGGCGCAGGTTCTGGGTCCGGGCCGGTTGTTTCTCAGGATGATGCACCCAGACTGCTGGATCTGAAGCTTTCACGACGGCGGCGCCCTCTGCCCGATGTCGCCTGGGTTGGCAGAGATTGCGATCCCTATCACACTACCGAACGCTATCGACGCCTGACGCGACGGCTGATTGAGGTATTAGCCAAACACGGCTATCCGTTCCTGATTATGACCCGCTTCCCACTGGTTCTCCGTGATATCGATCTCATTCGTGAAGTGAACGAATCCAACGGCGCAACGGTTGTGATAACGGTTTCAAGTCTGAAGAGGAAGATGCACCGGGCCTTGGAGCCTGGCACACCGCCTCCCAGCAGGAGGCTGGAAACGCTGGCCAGGGTGCGCCGCAGCGGTGTTCAGAGCGGGATAGCCCTCACCTCCCCGGTTCACGGTCTGGACGACCCCCGGAATGAACTCGGCCATCTCTTTCGCACTGCTGCAGATATGAACCTCGACTTCATCCTCTTCACAAGGGCTTCCGGTCTGGGATTCCCGGAACCTGAGTCCAAACCGTCGGTAGGGGCGCGATTCGTCGCGTCCGAAATGGGCGTCATAAATGCCGCCCCTACCATTTATTTATACCGGAAAGAACTACAGCAGTTGGCCTTAGAACTTTCTCGTAAGTATAAGGTGCCGTTGCGGATGAGGCGTTACCTCCCTCCTGACTATCGCCGCGAGAACTACTGGTTGGCCGGTCAGCTTGCCGACCGAGCCTACTATCGGTGGTTGGAGGGACGTTCCTACCAGCGACATCTGACCATCGCCGGTCGTATCAACAGCCTTAAAGAAGATATCAGAAATGTGATACGCCGTGATGAACTACAAAGCCGGTTAAAGATCGACGCCGAACTGCGGCCTGAACTCGAAGAGCTGACAAGTGGTCGGTGGTGTGCTGAGGAAACGGTGAGTTTATGACTCAGGCCCGCAAACCAGCCACACCGGTCAAGGAAGAGGCCCTGATAATCCGCTCTATCAGACACGGCGAGAGCTCTCGGATAGTAACCCTTTTCGGGGGAACGCGCGGGAAGTTTGCCGTCATCGCCAAAGGCGCCCGTCGCGGCTCCGTCACAGCAACCGGCGGCAGCATCGGACCGCCGCACCGGGTCGAGGTAGTGGTTCACTTCAAACCATCCCGCTCGGTGCAGACCCTGGGACAAGTAACACTGCTCGATGCCTACCCGCGGGTGAAACAGGACCTGACCCTGACCGGTTATGCAGCGGTGGTCCTTGAGCTCCTCAACCGCGCGTTTACTGACGGGGAGGCTAACCCTGACGCCTTCAAAGCCGCCACCGGAGCACTGCACGACCTCGAACAGGGATCATATCACCCCAGGGTCGTCCTATGGCGCCTGCAGGTGGCAATGATAAAGGCGACAGGTTTCGCCCTCGACCCCTACCCCTGCCCGGTGTGCGGTCAGGAGCCCGCTGTAATCGGCCGCAGCAATCTACTTCTTCTGGACAGGGGCGCCATCTGCTGCAAGGACTGCCGACCTTCCAGGGGAACCAGCATCCCGCTTTCTGGGGAATCGGTCAGCCTGCTCAGACGCATAACAAACGACGGTGACCCCGGGTTGGACAGACTGAAACCAAGCCGGATGGCAATAAGCGAGCTCACCCGCACGCTGGAGCGCTTCCTCAGGTATCACCACCCCGGGATTGGTAAGCTGCCGGCTCTGGGGATGCTGGACAGCCTGGAGACACCGCAGCTATGAATTAGTCGTGGTGTCAAACGTCCCGAGTTCTTTGAGATATTCGATACGAGGACTATATTATCACTCCCGCGAAGCAGTCCGTCCAAGAATGGTGTCATTGCGAGGAACGAAGTGACGAAGCAACCTTTAAGCTACTGATTATGGAAAAGATTGCTTCGCTACGCTCGCAATGACAAACCTAAAGCACTTTAATGTCTTATGAATGCAACTTAGTATTAGACAGCGATACGGTCAGGGCGGAGTTCACAGGGGATGGCTGGATTCCGGCTCGCTTCCTTCAGGCAGCTATCTGCTCAGGCTTTCGACCCCGGACGGTGCAGCAGTCGCGCCGATGACAATTGTCAAATGAATGACAAACGATGAATAATCTCCTATCGATAATCACTCATTTTTCATTATTCATCATTTATCTCACAGGATGCACCTCGCATAGTGACAGCACGTTGAATCCTGAAGACACCGAACTGCCTCCGATTGGCGAGATGGTCTTCGTGCCGGGTGGTGAATTCGTTATGGGAAGTCCCACGGACAGTTTCGAGCGGGACGAAACTCCGGAACACGCAGTCTGGGTGGATGGCTATTATATAGGATTCTTCGAGGTCACCAACCGGGAATATGCGCAGTTCCTGACTGCGGGCGGAGGCGAGGTTCACTGGGACTACAGGATGGGGATTGTGAAGTCGGGTGACCGGTATGCGGCTGTTCCGGGACGTGAGGATTATCCGGTGACATATGTGAATTGGATAAATGCCCGGGCCTGCTGTGAATGGATCGGAGGTCGTCTTCCCACCGAAGCCGAATGGGAGAAGGCGGCGCGAGGCCCCGATGACCGGCGTATCTACCCCTGGGGGGACCGGATCACCGGCGATCAGGCCAACTTCTCCAACTCAATTGAAGGATTGTGGCCGGTCGGAAAAGCGGAGGGCCGATCATATTACGGCTGCTGTGATATGGCCGGGAACGTCAGTGAATGGACATACGACTGGTATGACGAAAGCTATTACACCCGCAGCCCGTATCGTAATCCTGCGGGACCGCTGACAGGGGAATATAAGGCAGTCCGGGGTGGGAGCTATCTCGACGATGAATCTGAGTTGCGTTGCGCCAACCGACTTGGAATACCTACAGGGGTGACATTTATGTATATCGGTTTCAGGTGCGTTATAGACTCCGCTGACTTCGATGACATCAGGCGTTGAGTAATCTGTCATCATCAATCACTCGTTGACAATTGACCATTCTTTATGAAATTTATCGCTGAGGGCGATCTCGGGCAGCTCGCCAAACGGCTGATAATGCTCGGTTTCGATTGCAGTTACGACGGTGGAATGTCACTGATTGACCTGTTTCAGGCTGCCGCACTCGAGGAGCGGATCCTGCTGACCAGGAAGCCGCTGGCAGAGACGATGAAGATCAAGATATTCCGGGTTACGGCCGATGACCCCAATCAACAGCTCGCCGAGCTGGCCGGGATTTACCCCCTGTTCGAACGGGCCGAACCATTCAGCAGGTGCCTGGTCTGCAACGTCCGCCTGGAGGAGCTGAAATATTCCGCCGCTGCTGAGCAGGAGAAGGATAAAAGGGATGGACCGGAAGTGCCTGAATCTGTCATAGAGCGAGGTCTTCCCCTCTGCTACTGCCCCAAATGCCGCCGCATCTACTGGCACGGAAGTCATATCGAAAGGATGAAGACACAGCTCGCCAAAGCCGGATTTGAAATTAGAATTGAACATTGAAAATAAACTCTTCACTATTTATTAAGGGGTTCATTTTATACTTGTATTTTATGCTTTTCGCACATGTCACTCCCGCTAAAACGGGAGGTGTGGCG
>MWJR01000089.1 GCA_002127415.1 Calditrichaeota bacterium AABM5.125.24 | reverse complement strand
GGGCTGTCTCAGCCCCGACTGTGTCACGGTTGAGGACAACCGCGACTACCCCATCTCAATTATTCCTGGACACTACCAAATCCCCCCTACCCCCCTTACTAAAGGGGGAACAGAAGTGAAGATATCAATCATTGCAGTATCACACCTGACTGAATATGAGCCATCATTTTACACCTGACAGAACACTACAGCCAAGTTACGAAAATACTTTCAAGCATTGTTATAACTACTAACCATTAACTCTTAATTCTTAACTTCTATTCCTCCCGTATCTCCTCCTCGCGAACCTTCAGCAAGCGGTCAATCTCGGCGATATGTTTATCGGTGTCCTTCTGGATCAGATCCATTATCCTGTGGGCCTCATCCTCAGGTATTGAGCTCTCCTTTTCAGCGCTGCGCACCTGTTCATTGGCATCCCGCCTGATGTTCCTGATGGATATGCGTCCCTCTTCAGCGAAGCGGCGCACAACCTTTATCAGCTCCTCACGCCGCTCAGCTGACAACATCGGGATCGGCAGACGAATAACCCGGCCGTCGTTCTGCGGGGTCAGGCCCAGGTCGCTGGCCAGAATAGCCTTCTCAATTGTGCCCAGCATCCCTTTGTCATAAGGTAATATCACCAGAAGTCTGGCTTCCGGAGCGGATATGCCGGCAATCTGCTTCAGGAGGGTCGGGCTTCCGTAGTAATCCACCTTCACGAGATCGAGCAGAAGCGGGCTGGCCTTCCCGGTGCGGATATGAGCCATCTCCTCGCGGGTGTGGTCAACCGATTTCGCCATCCGCTGATCGTTGGCGCTGACGAGCTCATCCATCAATGCAGGATCTCCATAACCCTGGTTCCGATGCTCTTGCCGAAAACTACCTGCCGGAAGTTGTCAGGTTGAAGTATGTTAAAGACCAGGATGGGTATCTGATAGTCGCGGCAGAAGGTGATGGCGGTCATATCCATAATTTTAAGCCCGCGCCCCACAATATCCATATAGTCGAGTCGGTCGAACATAACGGCATCACTGCTCAACTCCGGGTCGCTGTCATAGATCCCATCCACCTTGGTCCCTTTGAGGATGATCTCGGCCCCGACCTGGGATGCGCGCAGGGCGGCTGCGGTGTCTGTAGTGAAATAAGGATTGCCAGTGCCGGCTGCAAAGATAACCACCCGTCCCTTCTCAAGATGACGAATGGCGCGGCGACGGATGAACGGCTCGACCAGCTCGGTGATGTCGATGGCAGACATCACCCGGATCTCTATCCCGCATTTCTCAATGGCATTCTGGATAGCCAGGGCGTTGATGACCGTAGAAAGCATCCCCATATTGTCGGCGGTAATCCTTTCGTAACCGACCTTCTCAGCGTCAGAACCACGGAACAGATTGCCGCCTCCTACTACTATGCCCAACTGCAGGCCAGCCGATACGGCGGCGGCGATCTCCTCGGCTATACGATCCACCAATCTGAAATCTATCCCGCTGGACTCATTGCCTTTAAGGATGTCCCCGGAAAGCTTCAGTATTACCCGATGATAGGCAAGGGCAGGCTTACCCACTCCTTCATCACTCATCATTCATCGACTATCGCACTCACTCCCCCAGTATGTAGCGGATAAATCGCCGCACCTGGATGTTCTCCTTGAGCTTGCCCGCAGCCTCCAGAACCATATCCTGAACCTTGACCTTGGTATCCTTTATAAACGGCTGTTCCAGAAGGCAGGCCTCCTGGTAGAACTTCTCAAGCTTTCCCTTGGTGATCCGGTCCACTATCTCAGCTGGCTTGTTCTGATCTTTTATCTGTTCGCGGTATATCTCGAGCTCCTTTTCGATCTTCTCAGCGGGGATATCCTCACGCCGCACAGCCACCGGATCCGCCGCGGCGACCTGCATCGCCAGGTCGTGCGCCAGCCGCTTGAAATCGTCCGAACGTGCCACAAAGTCGGTCTCGCAGAGCAGCTCGACCAGGCCCCCTATCCGCCCGCCCGGGTGGATGTATGCCTCGACCACACCTTCACCCGTGGCCCTTCCAGCCCGGGATTCACCCTTGGCAATCCCCTTCTTTCGCAGATATTCAACGGCCTTATCAAAATCGCCGCCCGTCGCCTCCAGAGCCCTCTTACAGTCCATCATCCCCAGGCCGGTCTTTCGGCGCAACTCCGCCACATCTTTGCTGCTCACAGGGCTCATGGTTTGGTCTCCTCCATCTCACTGTCCTGAAAAGATTATTCCTTTGCGGATCTGAACTGGCGTCGACTTCCTGAACGACGATGTCTGACCCGTCGCGAACGTCTCTCCGGCACTGGGGACTCCTCCTCCTGAGGGGCCTGGGTGTCCTTGAACCGCTTTCTGCCCTCAATGACCGCATCTGCGAAGGCCCGGGTGATAAGCCAGATCGACTTAAAGGCGTCATCGTTGGCCGGGATCGGATAATCGACCAGATCCGGATCCACATTGGTGTCCACAATAGCGAATATCGGTATGCCCAGCTTGCGGGCTTCAGCCACCGCAATAGCTTCCCGCTGGGTATCCACAATGTAAACAGCGCCAGGCAGACGTCGCACCTCGCGAATGCCGCCCAGGGTGCGGTTCAACTTACTCTTGGCCTTCTCGATCGAGAGCTGCTCCTTCTTGGTCAGCTTCTCATAGGTGCCGTCGGCAGCCATCCGTTCGTAGCTTTCGAGGGTCTTAAGGCTGCGGCGGATGGTGGCGTAGTTCGTCAGCATCCCCCCCAGCCAGCGGTAGGTCACATAGGGACAGGAAGCACGACTGGCTTCGGCCTCCACGATGTCACGGGCCTGCTTCTTGGTGCCCACGAACAGTATCTCCTCGCCGGAGGCTGCAATGCGTGCCGCCTCCATACAGGACGACTCTATCAACGCCTGTGTCTTATTAAGGTCGATAAGATAGATGCCGTTGCGGGCCATAAAGATATAACGCCTCATCTTCGGATTCCATCGCTGGGTGATATGCCCGAAGTGCGCACCGGCCAACAGGAGCTGATCTAAAGTCACCCTGGGACCGCCGTTGACTGCCTCAGGTTCCGCAGGCTCAAGCCGGGTATCAGCGCTTGGAATACTGGAACCGCTTTCTGGCGCCGGGTTGTCCATATTTCTTGCGTTCCTTTTCTCGTGGATCACGGGTGAGAAAACCGCCCTTTCGAAGTTGTGCCCGCAGTTCAGGATTGAACTCGACGAGCGCCCTGGCCATTCCGAGCTTCATCGCACCGGCCTGAGCGCTCTTGCCTCCACCCTTGACCTTGGCTTCAATATCAAATTTATCCGCACCCCCCGCTAATTGCAACGGTTGCTCAATTATCATCCTCAGGGTATCACGGCCAAAATACGACATCAGATCCTTATTGTTGACCTTGATGAGCCCTCTGCCGGGACTCAGCCATACCCTGGCCACTGCGGACTTCCGACGACCGGTGGCATAGAAGTTCTCACCTTTCAAATCAGCACTCCAGGTAGTTTCACGTTAAAACCATCTCCTTGGTTTATTTGAGCCTTCAAGTCACAACTCCTCAGGTTGCAAGTCAAATAAGTGAATAATTTCAACTTGCAAACCTGTCAACCTCCTATATGTCCACTCCATACCTCAGGCCGCTGCGCCTGGTGAGGATGGGTCGGTCCGCTATAAACCTTGAGCTTTCGGATCAGCCTGCGGCCGAGCCGGTTGTGAGGAAGCATCCCCCAGATGGCTCGCCGCATCACCCACTCGGGTTTGCGTGTCAAGGCCTGTCTCAGCGATACTATCCTGGAGCCGCCCGGGTATGTCGAATGACTGAAGTAGCTCTTCTGGTCCAGCTTCCTGCCGGTGACAACCACCTTCTCGGCGTTGACCACAACCACAAAATCTCCGGTGTCGAGATGCGGGGTGTAGATCGGCCGATGCTTGCCGCGCAGCAGGATCGCAATGCTGGTGGCAAGCCGACCCAGACGCTGCCCCTCAGCATCCAGCAGCCACCACTGCCGATGAATATCTTTCTGCCTGGGGATAAACGTTCTCAAAACACCAATTCCCTTATTCTTTTGAGATATTCAATATAAAATTTCTTTCTATTCAAGTCAAGCTACCTTACATCAGGTTATAGCTTCCTTTAATTAAACCCGATTAACCTCCACACTATCCCCACTCGCATCACCCCTGTGGGTTGCATTTTACACTTAGAATAAATACTTTACCACTGTTGAATCATATCTAATTAAGAACTGAACGCCGAGCCGGATTCTCAACCCGGCCGGAACTGATGTTACGAAAAAGATCCGTTTAACTGTAATGCACTTAAAAGACTGTTACATCACCGCAGCAGCGCTGTTCATCCTCACACTGGCGTGTATCTGCCGAGCCGCACCTCCATCCGGAGACCAGGTCGAACGGCTCAGGCTGGAGATCCGGGAGCTCGAAGCCCGTATTGAGCAGGCTGAGACCGGCCGACGGGGCGTAATCCAGCAGCTGGAAGACATCGACCGTCAGATCGAGCTGCGTCGACGGCTGGTGAAAGAGCTGAAACGAAAGGAAAGTAGTGGAAGCGTGCGCCTTGAAAAGCTGAAACGGAACATCAGAAAACTTCAGAACCAGATCGAGGCTCTATCTAATAAACTGGCCGAAGATGAAGCCGATCTGGCCGAAATGCGTCGGCAGGTCGGAGAGCGAATATCCTATATGTATCGGCGGCTGAACGGTGACAGGCTGCTGCTTCTGTTGAGCGCAACGGATGTGAACGACCTCTCGCGCCGTCAGCACTACCTCCATGCCGTCGAGCGCTATGACCGGACCCGCCTGAAACAGCTGCGCGATCAGCGCGATAGGGTGATCACCGACCGCCTGGAACGGAAGGAGCTCCGGCGAAAGATGACCATCGAGAAGGCGCGGCAGCTCAGCGAGCTTGAACAGGTGCGGACCCTGATCGCCTCCCGTCGGGCTGAAGAGCGCGAGCTCGCTGCGGAACGCTCCCGGAAGAGCAGGCTCCTGGACAGGATATCGGGCGACACCGAGCTGCTGCGAGCCCTGATCGAGGAACGCCGACACTCGCTTGAGGAGATAGAGCGGGAGATCGACCGCCTGGAGGGGCGCAGCCACCCCTCAATGCCGGTATGGCAGCCGGACCTGCCATTCAATAAGCTGGCTGGTAAGCTCCCGTGGCCGCTAAGGAAACGGAATGTTGTGCATCCCTTCGGACGCATCGTCCATCCCAGGCTCGGCACAACCACCATCAATCCTGGTATCGACATAGCCGCATCCGTCGGGGATCCGGTTTATGCGGTAGCACGGGGGCAGATCACCCGCATCGCCTGGCTGCGCGGATTTGGCAACACGGTAATCCTATCCCACGGCGACGGCTACTACACCGTCTATGCCCGACTGGGGAACATCCTGATCTCCGAGGGGGAGGTGGTCGGCCCGGGTCAGCCGGTGGGTGAGGTTGGCGACACCGGAATGGAAAGCAGCTTCCACTTCGAGATCTGGGCCAAGCGTAAGAAGCAGGACCCAATAAAATGGCTGGAACGGTAACAGGTAAACAGCGAATTCCGGGCTTAAATCCGCAATCCGCAATCCGCAATCCGCAATCCGAAGCGGCTCTGCCGTTCCCGGCTGTTATCGGTCAGG
>MWJR01000028.1 GCA_002127415.1 Calditrichaeota bacterium AABM5.125.24 | reverse complement strand
ACTGTAGTCGGGGCTGTCTCAGCCCCGACTGTGTCACGCTTGAGGACAACCGCGACTACCCCATCTCAATTATTCCTTGACACTACCCGATTCCGGGTGGGTGGAGGATTCATTTGTATCTGAGCCCGAGATAAAAGAGAGGTTGGCCCTGGAGCTGCGACCCGGCAGCGACTTGGCAGACCCGCGCGCCACCGCAAGATACTACAGGGCGGGAGCTTACCCGGGGCGGATCGGCTTCATCTTACCGGTCAGCAACAGCTTCTGCAGCGATTGCAACCGCCTCAGATTAACCTCCACCGGGGAGCTTGTGGGGTGTCTTTTTGGCCGGAAACGTGTAGATATCACCTCGATTCTGAATGGAAAATGCGAAATTGGGCAAAAAAATGATTATATTGAAGGTTTGGTGATGGCGCCCGACTTCAGAGGACTGTCTTATAATAAGACGAGCGCCTATAAGCCGGATATGGTCAGCGTGGGAGGCTGAGTCGGAAACTACCCGGGATATGAAGACCGGCCTGAAGCCCTCCGTCTTTTGCATCTCCATCTCGTCGGAGTTCGGGAGGAAGAAGGTGAACGTGGAGCGGACGCTTCTGATCGCAGGCGCCGGATTACTCGGCGATATTCACGGTTCAACCGAACGACCGGTCAGCCTCCTGCCCTGCGAGAGCTTCTCCAAGCTCTCCCATCCCGCCCTGAAGATCACACCTGGAGATTTCGCTGAAAACATCGCCACCCTCGGACTTGACTTTGGCAATCTTAGACCCGGTTCCCGCCTTCGACTGGGGGGCTCGGCGCTCATCGAGGTTGTCCAGGTCGGCAAGGAGTGTCATAATGAATGCGAAATCCGGCAGAAGGTGGGGGATTGTATAATGCCGGTGGAGGGGGTCTTTGCCCGTGTGATAAGGGGTGGCGAGATTAAAACCGGCAATCCGACAGAGGTTTTGGGATCATTATGATAACCTTGCAGGAAGCCTGGGCTCTGATCGAGACCCACGTAAAACCGGCAGCACCGGCTGAGGTTCCCATAACCTCCGCCTGGGGCTGTCAGTTGTCAGATGATGTAGTTTCCACCATAGATGTGCCTGGATTTGCCTGTTCGATGATGGACGGTGTGGCCCTCAGGAGCTCCGATTTAACCGGAGAGGGTCCCTGGCGGCTGCCGATTGAGAGGGTGATCGCTGCCGGCGATGAGCCGCCTGTAGTGATGTCTGATGGGAGTGCCGTTAAGGTTATGACCGGCGCGCCACTACCCGCACAGGCTGACACAGTGATTCCGATAGAGGAGGTGGGATTCGAATCGGGCCAGGCGGTCATCAGAGATAAGCCTTCCCCCGGGTATTATACCCGATCCAGGGGGGACGATGTCAAACAGGGGGAGCTGGTCTTCCGCTCCGGCACCAGGCTCAAACCGGTCGATGTCGGGATCCTGGCCTCCATCGGCCGGACCAGAGTGAAGGTTATCCCCCGGCCTGATATAGCGATTATCCCCACCGGATCAGAGGTTGTGCCCCCCGGAGAACCGCTGAAACCGGGCCAGAGATATAATTCTAACGACTCAGTCCTGCATTCGCTGCTGAGGAGGGATGGATACCTTGACGTGACCATAAAACCGCCGGCCGGTGACGCGGTGGAATCGATGATGCGGATCATCTACGATTCACTGGTTACACACCGGGTTGTCCTGACCGGCGGCGGCGTGTCAAAGGGGGACTTCGATTACATACCGGATGTGGTTCAGGATCTGGGCGGGAGGATTATATTCCACTGGGTCAATATCAAACCGGGCAGGCCGGTTCTTCTGGCCCGGTTTAACAGCCTGAACGAACCAGCCTACACTATGGGCAAGGGAAGGTCCCACTTCCGAACCGGGGCTCGGGCCGGAATAGGGCGATCCGAGCGGTGGCTGGTCGGATTGCCCGGCAACCCGGTGAGTATCGTGGTGGCGTATCATATGTTCGTGAAGCGGGTGCTGGCGCAGCTTATGGGAAGCCGGTTCACAGCCGAACATATACCGGCACGTCTGGCCCGGGAGCTACGGGTAACGGGTGACGGGTTGAAGGTGATCGGCGTAAGACTCGAGGAGGGGCAACGAGGCGTCATAGCTCATCCGGGCGAAAGGCAGGATTCAGGACGGATGTCCTCTATCAAGGGGATTGACGGATTCATATATGTCGAGCCCGGAGACAGGATGCTGAAAGCCGGCGAAAAGGTGAAGGTGGAGGTATAATTCTGGGGACAATACTTTACAATTAAGTATTGTGTTCCCGGAACCAAATTCACCCATCTTCTGCTTCTGGTAGGCCCGACACTCCTGTCGGGCAAAACGGTAGGGCCGACACTCCTGTCGGGCAAATGCGCGGCAAGAGTGCCGCACCTACTTGCTCTGCAGCTCGGACAAGAGTGTCCGAGCTACCGATTAAAAGCGGGTTGAAAGCTGGTTCACATATAGCGGGGCATCAGCGGTTCGGGACAATCACCCGAGGTTTGATGCCCTCCCTTCTGGCGGCCGGGCTGCTGATTCTGAGTGCTACGTTTGCCATAGCCGCCACAGGCAGGATCGACAGGTCGCACACCCGACTGAGGTGCATTCGGTTCGGACCGGAGGCGGAGCAGGTTTCGGCGGAAGAGCTACTCATCAGGTGCGGTTTCAGGGAGATGGTCAGCCGGGGTGAGCTTCAACAGGAGATTGGGACGCACGGCGGTGCGTCCCTTTACCCTTTTGGCACAATCGTCCGATTCCGGCAGTATTATAGAGGACTTCCGGTGGTCGGAGGGCAGGTTGTGGTGCGAATCGGTGCCGACGGACGACCGCAATCGCTGTTCAGCTCAGTGGCTGAATGGTGCCGGGATGCAGCCCCGATATACGTCATTACCTCGGCTCGCGCCATCGAGATCGCCCTCGGCGAGCTCTCGGTCGGACGGCTTCGGGGTGATGTTTCGGCCGAGAGGGTGGTGCTACCTCAGGGGAGGATGCCCATCTTCTGCTGGCGGGTGGACATCCCTGCCGGGGAGCCGATCGGTGACTGGGAGGTGATGGTCGATGGTTCCGACGGCGAGATTGTCCGCGTAGAGGACCGCCTGTGCCGACTGAACGCCGCCGGGCTGGTCTTTGACCCCGATCCGCTTACCGCCACCGGAGACACTACCCTTCGCGATGAGGACGACGCCGCTGAAGCCATCCCGGATGAAGCCTACAGCGAGGTGGAACTTCCCGATATCTCCATCGACCAGGACAGCCTCTTCGTCCTGACCGGCCCCTGGGTGGATACCTCCCCCACCGAAGGACGCGCCCGGATGGACGAGCCCCACTTCGCCTTCGACCGTGAGGACGACCGGTTCGAGGAGGTGATGGCCTATTACCACATCGACCGTCAGGCGCGCTATATCCGTCAGGTCGGCTTTGAGGAGCTGCCCCCCGATTCCCAGCAGGTCAATGTGAACGGGGTGGAGGACGACCTGTCGTTCTTCAGCCCCCGGACCGGTATCATCACCACCGGTTCAGGCGGCGTTGACGACGGTGAAGATGCCGACGTTCTGCTCCACGAATATGGGCACGCCCTGCTGCACCGGATATTGCCCGACTGGCGCGGGGGCGATACCGGCCTGCTCAGCGAGGGGTTGTGCGACTACCTGGCCGGGGACTACAGCCTGCAGGTGGCACCCGATTTTCAACCGATGGAGCTTTTCAACTGGGACGGTTCGGGCGAGTTCTGGGATGGGCGGGTGCTGAACGCCGATTACCGCTACCCTGAAGATGCGAACCGCGAGCCTCACGACGCGGGGCAGCTCTGGTCGGCGCTGCTTACGAAGGTCAGACTGGCTTCAGGGGATCGCGACCTCTGGAACCGGGTGGTGATAGACCACCTGTTCGGTCTCGGCGACAGCGCTCTGGTTCCCGACGCGGCTGAGGCCCTGCTGGCCAGCGATGGGGATGTTGCTGCGGGGAGGTTTAGGCCGCTGATTGTCCTTGCCTGCGAGGGTTGCGGCATCTTCCCACCGGGACTCCACAGTCCGCAGATCTCGCACAGACCACTGCGGGACATCGAGGATGTGGACGCCAACCGTCCAGTCACCGCCCGCATAACGGCTGAACTGCCGCTCGACCCTGACCGGCTGTGGTTAATATATCTATTGAGCGACGAAGAACCGGATACACTCCCGCTGGAACCGCACGATGACCAGGACGATTTATACCAGGCGGTGCTACCGGCTCCCCAGCGGGAGGCCGACATCGAATACTACCTGTTTACTGCCGACACCGCCGGGGTCTTCTCGACCCACCCCGCCGGTGCACCTCTCCAGCGGCACCGCTACCACGCCGGCCACGACCGAATCCCCCCTGTGATAGCCGAGGTCGATTCCCTGCCCGACACCGTGTTCCCCCGAGGTGAGATGGTCGTCTCGGCCAGGGTCACGGATAATCTCGGGGTGGCGGATGTGACGCTGTTCTGGTATCGTGGACGTATGGAGCCAGGCGGCAGGCTCCAGCTCGAACCGGTGGAAGGGGATCGGGAGCTGTATGTTGGCAGATTGTGCTGGGATGCAGAGGGTGAGGACGTCCTGCGTTACGTTGTGAGCGCGGTTGACAGTGCAGCCGCCCGGAACGCCGCCTTCAGCCGGATCAGGTCGTTTGAGGTTGTTCAGGAGGCTTTGATAGATGACTTTGAAAGACCGACGCGCCGCTGGCGGCTGGAAGGGTGGCTCCGCAGCAACCTCAATGCAGATCAGGGGGAGTGGAGCCTCGCCGACCGCGCCGGGGACGATTACCAACCTCCGCGCAGCGCCGTTGCCGAACAGGACGAGACCTGGGACTTTTCTCCCTTCGACCGGGCCAGGTTAATCTTCTGGGAGTCCCATCAACTTGACAGCAGGGCCGGCGAAGTCGGGCTGGTCGAGGTCAGTGAGGATGGTGGCGAGAGCTGGCACGAACTGCTCAGGCTAACAGGAACCCAGGAGTGGTGGGCACACCGCCGGGTTGAGCTGACCGAATACTGCCTGGGTCAGGCGCCGCCTGTAACGGTCAGGTTCCGCACACACACTCCGGCTGAGGCTGAAGTGACCTCCGGCTGGGTGATTGACGAGCTGACGCTGTCAGTCGGCAACATTGTAGCCGCCCCGCCCTCCTTGCAGGTGGTTGCATGCGGCATCTCTCTTTTACCGCCTTACCCGAACCCGGTTAACGATCGTCTTACGGTTGCATACCGTCTCTCGGCCTCAGGGGTGCTCGAGCTGATCGATATAGCCGGTCGGACGGCTCTGGAGCTGCCGCTGCCGACCGGAGAAGGCGCTGCATCCATCAACCTCAACCGACTCGCCACCGGGGTGTATCTGGTGAGGCTGTCAGCCGGACCGCTCCAGGAGAGCCGGCAAATTGTTCTGGTTAAGTAGCTGGTTACCAGTCGAGTGTGAATCGGAATTATTTTATGCCGAGCCGGGTTCTCGGTAGTGTCATTGATTAGTTGTGATGGCATAGTAAGTTATTAGATAACAGTTTGTTGAAGAATTGTAGTCGGGGCTGTCTCAAGCCCGATCCGGCAGCTGCCGGACTGTCATTCCGACGTAGCAGTCTGTCCGAGAATGCAAGATTTGGCAAGGCGGACGCCCCCGTCCGCCATTCAAGTTATTGTTTTTACGGGCG